>DATJKV010000414.1:0-11256 GCA_035491155.1 Magnetospirillum sp.
CGTTCGTCGGCATCAAGGCCATCGACCTTCTTGTCGCCGCCCTCGGCCTTGCCTGATCGGAGCCCCGTCATGCTGAAGGATTTGCGTCCCGCTTTGGTGCTGGTGGTGGTGATGACCATCATTACCGGCATCGCCTATCCCCTGGCTGTCACCGGCCTGGCCGACCTGACCTTTCCCTGGCAGGCCAAGGGCAGCCTGATCGAGAAGCACGGCAAGGTGGTGGGCTCGGCCCTGATCGGCCAGCCGTTCACCGGACCGGCCTATTTTTGGAGCCGTCCATCGGCCACCACCGCGCCCGATCCCAACGACGCCACCAAGACGGTGCCCGCGCCGTACAACGCCGCCAATTCCGGTGGCAGCAACCTGGCCCCCTCGGCCAAGGCGCTGGTGGATGGCGTGCAGGCGGCCATGGACACGGTCAAGGCCGCCCATCCCGATCAGAAGGGGCCGGTGCCGGTGGATTTGGTCACCGCCTCGGCCAGCGGACTGGACCCGCACATCTCGCCGGCCGCCGCTGCCTATCAGGTGAAGCGCGTGGCCCTTGCCCGGCATGCGTCCGTCGAGGACATCCAGACGCTGGTGGCCGAACACACCGAGGGGCGCGAATTGGGCGTCCTGGGCGAGCCGCGCGTCAATGTTCTGCTGCTCAATCTGGCTTTGGACGAGAAGTGGCCGTTGGAAAAGAAGTGACGGCGGCAGCCCAGTCTCGGCCACGATCCGCGCGCCGCCCATGAGGCGGCGCGCTTGCGCGTTTACGACGATGGGTGCTGAAGTGCACATTGCTGCCGCTCTGGGAACCTGGACGCCATGAATGACGACCGCGACGAGCGCCCTTCACCCGAGGCCCTGCTGGCCGAAGCTCAGCGTGAGGGGCGGGGGCGTCTGAAGATCTTCCTTGGCGCCGCCCCCGGCGTGGGCAAGACCTACGCCATGCTGGAGACGGCGCGTGAGCATGTGCGCGAAGGCATCGACGTCGCCGCGGGCGTGGTCGAGCATCACGGCCGGCGCGAGACGGAAGCGCTGCTGAAGGGCCTCGAGGTCCTGCCCGCGCGCATGGTGGAATACCGCGGCAAGACGTTCCGCGAGATGGACCTGGATGCGCTGCTGAAGCGCCATCCCAAGCTCGCCCTGGTGGATGAGCTGGCCCACACCAACATCCCCGGCTCGCGCCACGTCAAACGGTGGCAGGACGTCGAGGAATTGCTGGCCGCCGGCATCGACGTCTATTCCACCCTCAACATCCAGCACCTGGAATCCATCAACGATATCGTCGAGCAGATTTCCGGCGTGAAGGTCCGCGAGACCCTGCCCGACGGCGTGCTCGCCACTGCCGATGAAATCGAGCTGATCGACCTGTCGCCCCAGGACCTGATCAAACGCCTGCAGGAAGGCAAGGTCTATGTGCCTGAGCAGGCCAAGCGGGCGGTGCACAGCTTCTTCTCGCCCGGCAACCTGACGGCGCTGCGCGAGCTGGCGCTGCGCCACGCCGCCGAGCGGGTCGACCGCCAGATGGTGGATTACATGCGCGCCCATGCCATCCCCGGCCCGTGGCCGGCACGGGAACGGGTGCTGGTCTGTATCGACGAGAAGGTGGACGCCGACCGCCTGGTGCGCGTCGCCAAGCGTGCGGCCGAGCGGCGTGGCACCGCCTGGGTGGCGGTGACGGTGGAAACATCGAGCGCCCACGCATTGACCGAAGCGGAAATGGACCGCATCGATGCGGCCATGCGCCTGGCGGCCCAATTGGGCGGCGAGACCACGACCCTGCAAGGCGACGACGTCGCCGATACCGTGTTGACCTATGCCCGCGAGCGGAACTGCACCCAGATCGTGGTCGGGCGGGCGCGCAAGGTGGGCTGGTTCGGGCGTCTGGGCAAATCGGTGACCGAGCGCCTGATCGAACGCTCCGGTGATTTTAACGTGCTGGTGGTGGGCGGCGAGGAGGAAGGAAAGCCCAACGCGGTTGCCGCCCCGGCCCCGGCGCCCAGCACTTGGCAATTGTGGATGGGTTATCTGTTCGCCCTGTTCGCCACCGGCGCCGCCACCGCGCTGGGTTTCCTGATCGACCTCTGGCTGCCCATCGCCAACATCTCGGTTGCCTACCTGCTGGCGGTGATGATCGTCGCCATGAAGTCGGGCCTGCGGGCCGGCATTCTGGCCTCGCTGTGGAGCTTCCTGGCCTTCAATTTCTTCTTCACCGAGCCGCGGTGGACCTTCGCCATCACCGATACCCAGAACATCCTGACGGTGGTGTTCTTCCTGATCGCGGCGGTGATCATCAGCAACATGGCGGCCCGGCTGCGCGCACAGATCCGAGCCACCCGCGAGAGCGTGCGGCGCACCACCAACCTTTATGAGTTCGGCCGCAAGATCACCGCCGCGGCGACCCTGGACGACGTGCTGTGGGCGGTGGTGCATCACGTCGCCGCCACCATTCACGGCAAGTCGCTGGTGCTGATGCCGGGCGAATTGGGGCTCGCCATCGCTGCCGGCTATCCGCCCGAGGACGAGATCGACGACAAGTCCGCCGGTGCGGCCGACTGGGCTTGGATGCACGGCAAGCTGGCCGGGCGCGGATCGGCCACGCTGCCGGCCGCCGACTGGCTGTTCCTGCCGCTGAAGACCGGACGCGGGCCGGTGGGCGTGCTCGGCGTGCAGATGATGGAGGACGCCGACATGCCATCGCCGGCGCAGTTGCGCCTGCTGGAGACGCTGGCCGACCAGGCCGCCGTCGCCATCGAGCGCACCACCCTGGCCGCCGATATCGAGACCGCCCGCGTTGCTACCGAGCGCGAGCGGTTGCGCTCGGCCCTGCTGTCGTCGCTGTCGCACGACCTGCGCACGCCCCTGGTGTCCATCATGGGGGCCGCCACGACCATACTGAGCTATGACGAGGCGCTCGATAGCGCCAACCGCCGGGAACTGGCCCAGACTATCCAGGACGAAGCCGAGCGTCTGAACCGGTTCGTCCAGAATCTGCTGGACATGACTAAGCTGGGTTCCGGGGCGCTGAAGCCGCGTGTCGATTGGGTGGAGTTGGCCGATGTGGTCACTTCGGCGGTCCGCCGGACCGAACGGTTGGCGCGCCATCACGCCATCCGGGTCGAGATCGACCCCAACATGCCGCTGCTCTGCCTCGACGCCGTCCTGATCGAGCAGGTGTTCTTCAATCTGCTGGACAATGCGTGCAAATACGCGCCGCCGGGCACCGCGATCAAGGTGTGGGCCATGCGCACGGCGGAGCACATCGCCATCGAGGTGGCCGATCAGGGGCCCGGCATTCCTCCCGAGGATCGCGAGAAGGTGTTCGACATGTTCTATCGGGTCAACCAGGCCGACAGCCAGCCCGCCGGCACTGGGCTGGGGCTTGCCATCTGCCGCGGCATCATCGAGGCCCACGGCGGCACCATTCATGCGGAACCGGGCCTGCATGGCGCCGGCACCTGCATTATCATCCACCTGCCGCTGCCGCCCGAGATGGACTTGGCGGATTCGCACAAAGGAATGCCCTGATGCCCCGTATCCTGGTCATCGACGACGAGCCGCAGATCCGCAAATTCATGCGCATCTCGCTGACGGCCAACGGCTACGAGGTGATCGAGGCGGCCACCGCCGCCGATGGCGTCGCCGCCGCCCGCAGCCAGCGCCCGGACTTGCTGGTGCTTGACCTCGGCTTGCCGGATATGGACGGCCAGGAGGTGATCAGCGCCGTGCGCGAGACTTCGGACGTGCCCATCATCGTTCTGTCGGTGCGGGCGCAGGAAGTGGACAAGGTGGAGGCGCTGGATCGCGGTGCCAACGACTATGTGGTCAAGCCGTTCGGGGTCGCCGAACTGATGGCCCGCGTGCGCGCCGTGCTGCGCCAGCGTGCTGGCCGCGAGAACCTGGACGTGGTCGAGGCCGGCGGTATCCGCATCGACCTCACTCGCCGGCTGGTGACCCGGGGCACCGACGAACTGCACCTGTCCAAGAAGGAATGGGAGCTGCTGGAATACTTCGCTCGCAGCCCCGACCACGTGCTGACCCACAAGCAGATCCTCAAGGAGGTGTGGGGCCCGGCTCACACCGAGGACACCGCCTACCTGCGGGTCTACGTCAACCAGCTGCGCCAGAAGCTGGAGGCCGATCCGTCGCAGCCCACCCTGATCGTCACCGAGCCGGGCGTCGGCTATCGGCTGAAAGGGCGGGAATAGCTAGAGTTTGTCGGTCTTATATAGCAAACGTCATCGAGCCCAATTCGTTTTAGGCGGGAGGCGAGCCGCTGAGCCACATTTCCTGTTCCAGCAAGGCCCCTGCGAAAATGCCCGCATTTAAACCATTGGATAATCGTTGGGGGATGGCAATAGCCGTATAGTTCTGCCGGGTTGGGTTTAGAGGGGCGGGGCATGAACAGGTACGCAGCAGTGGGGGGCGGCCAATGACGGCTGGGCAATCCCCCGAGAAATCCGCGCCGGCCTGTGTCGGCGACCTCATCTCCCGTTCCTTGCTGACGTGTTCCCCCGAAACCCAAGTGGCGGAAGCCGCCGCGATGATGCGAGCGGCCAAATGCTCGTCCATGGTGGTGGTTGCCGGCGGGCGTGCCGTTGGCATCTGGACCGAGCGGGACGCCATGCGCCTGGATTTCTCGCAGCCCGGCGTGTTCGACCGCCCGCTGTCGGAAGTGATGACCCCAGAGCCGAGGACCATCCCCCGGGATGCCCCCGTCAGCGAGGCCGGGGTGCAGTTCAAGGCGGCACGCATCCGCCATCTGGTCGTGGTGGACGAAGACGGGCAGCCCGTGGGCATGCTGAGCCAGACCGACGTGGTCCTGAACCACGGCGTCGAGCATTACTTGACGTTCCGTGACGTGCGCTCGGTGATGACCTCGCCCGTCTTGACGTTGGACTCCACCTTGCCCCTGCCTCAGGCGGTGGAGGCCATGCGGACGCGCAAGGTTGAGGCGGCGGTGGTGCTCGATGCGGACGGAGCCGGCCCGGGCATGGTCACCGAACGCGACCTCGTCCGCGTGATCGCGGAGCGCAAGGTGGCTGTCACCGTCGGTCAGGTGGCGAGCCGCCCGCTGATCACCATCCGCCCCGGCGCCACCCTGATTGCCGCCCGCCAGCTGTTCACCCAGCACACCATCCGCCATCTGGCGGTTCATGACGGCCAGGATTTCATCGGGTTGCTGTCGTTCTCCGACATCCTTGCCATCCTGCAATACGAGTACATGGAGCAGCTGAACTCGGCGCTGAAGGACCGCGACGAGGCGCTGATCCGCTCGCGCAAGGACCTGCACCTGGCCCGTCAGGTCATCGAGGCGTCGGTCGACGCGGTGATGATCGTCGACGAGAACAGCTTGATCGAATACGTGAACCCGGCCTTCGTCCGCGTTACCGGCTATGCGCCCGAGGAGGTGGAGGGTAAGAAGCCGTCGGTGTTGAAGTCCGGCCGCCACGCCGACACCTTCTACCGCGACATGTGGCAGGACCTGCTGACGACGGGCCAATGGCAGGGCGAGGTGTGGAACCGGCGCAAGGACGGCGAGGTGTTCGTAGCCTGGCTAAGCATCGCTACCATCCGCTCGGACGACGGCCGCATCGCCAAGTACGGCGCCATCTTCAACGACATCACCGAGCGCAAGCGCCATGAGGAGAAGGTCACCCGGCTGGCCTATTTCGACGCGCTGACCGGCCTGCCCAACCGCCGCCTGCTGATGGACCGCGTGCAGATGGCCGTGTCGAACGGCCACCGCCATGGTCACCAAGTGGCCGTCATGTTCCTGGACCTCGACCTGTTCAAGCGCATCAACGACACCCTGGGGCACGATGCCGGCGACGCGGTGCTGGAGGAGACCGCCCGCCGCCTGCAATCCTGTGTGCGCGAGGGCGACACGGTGGCGCGCCTGGGGGGCGACGAGTTCGTCATTCTGCTGCCTGAACTGGACGACGCAGCGGATGTCGGCCAGTTGGCCGAGCGTATCATCGCGGAAGTGCGCAAGCCCATCGAACTCAAGGGGCGCGAGATGTTCGTCACCACCAGCGTCGGCATCGGCGTCTATCCGGTGGATTCGGGCGAAATCGACGGGCTGCTCAAGGCCGCTGACCGCGCCATGTACGAAGCCAAGCAGGTGGGCCGCAACAGCTTCAAGTTCGCCTCTTCCTCAATCCACGCTCACCAGGGGGCCCACACCTCGGTGGAGCAGGCCCTGCGCCGTGCGGTGGAGAACGAGGCGCTGTCGCTGGTTTATCTGGTCAAGGCCGACTTGGTGAGCGGCACGGTGACCGGCGCCGAGGCGCTGATCCGCTGGAACGACCCGGAACTGGGCATGGTGCCGCCCGGCGAATTCCTGCCGCTGGCCGAGCGCATGGGGCTGATGCCGCGATTGGGCGCCTGGGTGCTGCGCCGCGCCTGTGCCCAGAACCGGGCGTGGCGCGATCGCGGCCTGCCGCCCATCCGCATGGCGGTCAACCTGGCCGCCAGCCAATTCCACAACGATGACTTGGCCGACATCGTCGCCGACGCCCTGGCCGAATCGGGTCTTCCGGCCAGCGCGCTCGAACTGGAATTGACCGAGACCGCCGTCATCGATTCTCCGCTGGAGGTCGGACGCGTCCTGCGCAAGGTGCACGAGCAAGGCGTGCGGGTGACGATCGACGATTTCGGCAGTCGCACCTCGAGCCTCCAGGTCCTGCGGTCCCTGCCGGTAGATGCGTTGAAGATCGACCGCTCCCTGCTGAGTAGCGCCGGCCAGCCGTTCCAGGACCGCGACTTGGTGACCGCCATCATCAAGCTGGCCCACGTGCTGGGGCTCAAGGTGGTCGCCGAGGGCGTTGAGACCGATGACCAGGCGCGCATCCTGCGGGAGGCCGGCTGTGATGAACTACAGGGATGGCTGGTTGCCCGGCCCGTCCACGCCGAGGATATCGACAGTTTGTTCCGGCGGAATCTGCTGGCCAGTGAGAGCGTGGCCTGACGCAAGCTTCTTTCATTTTCGTCACCCCCGGACTTGATCCGGGGGGCCATGACGAAGGAAAGGAAAGATTCGACCAAGCCCAGACAGACCCTACAGCCGCACCTGTGCTCCCAGTTCCACCACGCGGTTGGGCGGGATGCAGAAGAAGTCCGTGGCCCGCGCCGACCATTGGGTGAGCGTGGTGAACAGGGCGGCCTGCCACGCCGACAACATCGAGCCCTCGGGAATGCGCGCCATGGTCTCGTGTCCGACGAAGAACGACGTGGTCATCAGGTCGAACTCCATGCCGAAGGCCTTCGCCAGGCGCATGGCCTTGGGAATGTCCGGGTCCTGGAAGAAACCGTAGCGCACGGTCAGGCGATAGAAGCCGTCGGCAAGTCCTTCGACCACCAGGCGGTCGCGGGCGGGAATGCGCGGCACGCTCTCGGTGACCACGCGCATGAAGACCACCCGCTCATGCAGCGCTTTGTTGTGCTTGAGGTTGTGCAGCAGCGCCACCGGCACTACGTCCGGGCTGCCGGTCATGAACACGGCGGTGCCCGGCACCCGCACCACGTTCTCCAGCCTCTGGCGCATGAACACGTCCATGGGCACGGATTCGGCTTCCATGCGCGATGCCAGCGCCGCCCGGCCGCGGCGCCAGGTGATCATGACCGTGAAGGCTGCCGCGCCGATGGCCAGCGGCACCCAGCCGCCTTCGGGAATCTTCAGCAGGTTGGAGCCGAGGAAGGCTAGGTCCACCGACATCATGGCCGCGCCAAGGGCTAGGCACACCGCCACCGGCCAGCCCCATTGGCGATGGGCCACCACCAGCGCCAGTACCGTGGTGATGGCCATGGTGCCGGTCACGGCGATGCCGTAGGCGGCGGCCAGCGCCGAGGACGAGCGGAAGCCGATCACCAGCGCCACGACGGCGACCAGCAGCGCCCAATTGGCGAAGGGCAGATAGATCTGGCCCTCCTCCAGGTCGGAGGTATGGTCGATGGCCAGGCGGGGCAGGAACCCCAGCTGGATGGACTGACGGGTGAGCGAGAACACGCCCGAAATCACCGCCTGCGACGCAATCACCGTGGCGGCGGTCGCCAGCGCGATCATGGGATAAAGGGCCCAATGGGGCACCAGCAGGTAGAAGGGATTCTCCAACGCCTGCGGATCGGCCAGCACCAGCGCGGCCTGACCGAAATAGTTGAGCATCAGCCCGGGCAGCGCCAGCCCGAACCAGGCCAGAGTGATGGGTTTGCGGCCGAAATGGCCCATGTCGGCGTACAGCGCTTCGCCACCGGTCACCGCCAGCACCACCGCGCCCATGACCATGAAGGCGCGCATGCTGTTTTCCACCAGGAAGCTGACGGCCCAGTAGGGATTGAGGGCGGCCAGGATGCCGGGATGCTCGACGACCTGCACGGCGCCGAAGATGCCGACCGACAGGAACCACAGTACCATGACCGGCCCGAACAGGGTGCCGACCTTGGCCGTGCCGTGCTTCTGGATGGCGAACAGCGCCACCAGCAGGGCAAGGGTGATGGGCAGCACGAAGCTTTCCATGTCTTTTGCCGCCACTTCCAGGCCCTCGACCGCCGACAGCACCGAGATGGCGGGGGTGATGACGCCGTCGCCATAGAATAGCGCTGAGCCGGCCAGCCCCAGCACCACCAACAGGGCGGCGCCGCGCCCCGAGCCGGCCAGCGCCAGCAGGGCCATGATGCCGCCCTCGCCGCGATTGTCGGCGTGCATGACGAAGCTGACGTATTTCAGCGTGACCACCAGGATCAGCGCCCAGGCGATCAGCGAAGCGATGCCGAGCACGTTCTCGGGGGTAACCGGCAGGCCGCCATGGGCGGCGAAACATTCCTTCAGCGCGTAAAGCGGGCTGGTGCCGATATCGCCATAAACGACTCCGGTGGCGCCAAGGGCCAAGGTCATCAGGCGCCGGGGCGAGGATGCGGACGATGAGTGATCGGCCATGGGGGAAGGCATCCGGACAAAGTGGCGAACCCGCCCTCATAGGGCATATGGCCGTAAACGGTCCATAAGGATTTCCGGGCAGGTTTTTTATGGGACGTTTATTTCCCGCCTTTGTTCTCGCATCGGCGACAAAACGGGGAAGTAAGAATTCCATAAAGAAACCTTTGCGCTTTCCCGTCTCGAACCCTAACGGCAAGCGGCGCGATCATCCCATCATGCCCCCATGACGCATTCATGGGGTGGCGTGGTGGAGGAAGGCCATGTCGAGCGAAGACATTGTCGGGCTGTTGATGGGTATCGGCCTCTTGGTCGCCGTGATTGGGTATCTGAGCGACATCTATCGCCATCCGCAGCGCTTCAACTGGTTGGAGCCGAAGGATGAACGCGGGACGATTCCGGAATCCGGGCCGGTGCACCGGGATGCGGCCTAGCGTCGTTGCACACATGAGCAATGTTGAATAAATCAATATCGCGAATTTCGGCTGGGAAATAACCCGCCCTTGTGGCATTGCATGGGCATGCCGCCTCTTGCCCTGTTCCTCGTCCATGCCTGCCTGGTGATCGGGCTGCCCTTCGCCCTGTGGCGGGTCGGGGCGGTGCGGCGCTGGCTGCCGCTGGTGGTGATCCAGATCGCCGTCGGCCTGGCGTTGGGGCCCAGCGGCCTGGGGCAACTGGCCCCCGGCCTCTATGCCGCCGCCTTCCCGCCGGCGGCACTGGCGGCGTTGGATGGGTTGGTGTGGTTGGGGCTGGTTTATTTCGCCTTCGCCACCGGGCTGCATTTCGACCTCACCGACATCAAGGGGCGGGGTGGCGCCTTCGCCGTCAACGCGCTGTCCACCGTCGCCGTGCCGACGACGGTGGGCTGTCTGGTGGGAGTGGCGTTGCTGGCCTATGCGCCCGAGGCCATGGGGGCGGGGGCGCCGCCCTGGGCCTTCGCCTTCGGCATCGGCATCGCCATCGGCGTCACCGCCCTGCCGGTGCTGGCCGCCGTGCTGCGCGAGATCGGCCTGACCGGCACCAAGCTTGGCTCCGAGGCGCTGGGCTGCGCCGCAATCAACGATGCTGGCCTGTGGGTGATGATGGCGGGGCTGTTGGCCGTCGCCCAGGGCGGGCCGCTCTGGCGCGCCGCGGTGCTGATGGCGGC
Source organism: Magnetospirillum sp. (assembly GCA_035491155.1). Classification (GTDB taxonomy): domain Bacteria; phylum Pseudomonadota; class Alphaproteobacteria; order Rhodospirillales; family Magnetospirillaceae; genus Magnetospirillum. The sequence continues at coordinate 10,065 of DATJKV010000414.1, forward strand.
TGCGCTGGCCTTTGCCGCCTTCCTGTGGCTGGTGGTGCAGCCCCTGTTGCCCCGCCTGTTCGCCCACGTGGAGGCGAACGGCCGGGTGGGCGAGCGCGACGTGGTGGCCCTGTCGGTGGCGCTGTTCGCCGCCGCGCTGATCACCGAGATGTTGGGCCTGCATGCCGTGGTGGGGGCCTTTGCCTTTGGCGCCATCGTGCCCAAGCCGCTGGCCAGCCGGGTGCTGGCCAAGTTCGAATCCTTCCTGATGGTGGTGCTGCTGCCGTTCTTCTTCATCAGCACCGGCCTGAAGACGCAAATCCATGCCGGCCATGGTATTTGGCTGGTGTTCGCTATCGCCACCCTTGCCTCGCTGGCCGCCAAGCTGGTTTCCGCCGCATTGCCCGCCCGCGCCGAGGGCTGGGCCTGGCGAGACGCCCTGGCGCTGGGGGCGCTGGTCAGCTGCAAGGGGCTGATGGAACTGGTGGTGCTGACTCTGCTGCTGGAACGCGGAATAATATCGCCTGCCGGTTTTACTGGCATGGTGTTGATGGCGCTGGTAACCACGGCAATCGCACGGCCGTTGGCAGGGGTGTTTCTTCGTCGATAAGTATTGATTACTTGCCCAACCTGCGCGACCCTATGAATAAGGAATGGGACCCAAACGGGGGTAAGGTCATGAAGACCGTCGCCGCTATTTCCTTCCGCGATAACCACAGCCTCAGCATGGACGTGGACGGTGTCAGCCATCTGGAGGTCAGCAAGCCCATCCAGCTGGAAGACGGCACTTGGTGCGCGGAAATGCTGATCCGCAGCGCCAACGGCACCGTTGCCCTGCAATTGCTGGCCGACGACCCGTCCAAGCTGGAAGTGCGTCAGCCGGGGCTGGACTAGGGGCAGGGTTTGCCCGGTGCGTCGCGATTGCTTATCCTGGGGCGACCAACGAACAAAGCCCTAGGGAGGCCCCATGTCCGAACCCATCCTGCTTACCGAAAACCAGGACGGCGTCGCCACCATCACCTTGAACCGGCCGCAGGCGCGCAATGCCCTGTCCATCGAGTTGATGACCGAAATCGAAGCGGCGCTGGTCCGTCTGGCCGCCGACCCCGCGGTCAAGGCGCTGGTGCTGGCGGCCAACGGCCCGGCCTTCTGCGCCGGCCACGACCTCAAGCAGATGAGCGGGCTGGACAAGGACGCGGTGGCGGCGGTGTTC
>DATJKV010000415.1:0-7262 GCA_035491155.1 Magnetospirillum sp.
CCGGCCTCTACCTGCCCGACGGCGCGCCGCTCGCCGATCCGCGTCTGGCCGGCATGCTGGCCGCCATGCGCCATCGCGGCCCGGACGGCATCGGCACCCATGTCAGCCGTGATGGCCGTTTCCACGGCGGCTTCGCCCGGCTCGCCATCATCGACATCGCCACCGGCGGCCAGCCCTTGCAGGAAGATGATGGCCGCGCCGTCTTCATGGGCAATGGCGAGGTCTATAATTACCGGGAACTGCGCGCCGGCCTGGAGGCGCGCGGCCACGCCTTCGCCACCAGCGGCGACATGGAGCCGGCCTTCCGCCTGTGGCGCGAGAAGGGGGCGGATTTCGTTCACGACCTGAACGGCATGTACGGCATTGCCGTCTATGATCGCGATCATCATTCCCTGTTGCTGGTGCGCGACCGGCTGGGGGTGAAGCCGGTCTATTGGGCCCGGCTGGCCGGCGGTGGCATCGTCTTCGCCTCCGAGATCAAGGCGTTGTTCGCTTCGGGTCTGGTGGAGCCGCAGGTGGACGAGGGCGCCGTGGCCGCCTGGATGGGCCACGGCTATGTGCCGGCGCCAGCCACCCTGTGGCGGGGCGTCCACAAGCTGCCCCAGGGTAGCCTGCTCAAGGCTGGGCGCGACGGCTCGGTGGTGGTGGAGACTTACTGGCGCCCCACCGCCGCCACTATCCCGTCCTCGCGCCACGACATTGTCGCTCACCTTACCGAGCTGTTGGAGGATGCGGTACGGCTGCAATTGCGCAGCGACGTGCCGCTGGCGGCGCTGCTGTCGGGCGGCATCGATTCGGGGCTGTTGGTGGCGCTGGCGGCGCGCAACCTGGACCGGCCCTTGAAGACCTTCACCGTGCGCTTTGCCGGTGCCCGGGTGGACGAGACCCCATTGGCAGAGGCGGTGGCGAAGCGCTGGGGCACCGACCACACCACCTTTGACCTGGACATGGGCGAGGCCGCCCGCCACCTGCCGCGTCTGGCGTGGTTTTGCGACGAGCCGCTGGCCGACGCCAGCGTGCTGCCCAACTTCCTTATCGACCAACTGCTGGCCAAGGACACCCGCGTGGTGCTGAACGGCACTGGCGGCGACGAGCTGTTCGCCGGCTATGGCCGCTATTTCCGCCTGCCCGTCGAAGCGCGCTACCTGAGCCTGCCCTCGCCCTTGCGCGCCCTGGCCCAGCCCCTGGTCGGCCTGGCCGATCCCATGGTGGCGTGGCGGCTCAAGCGCGCGGCCAAGTTCGACAAGGACCCGGGCGGCTACCTGCACGATCACTCGACCCAGTTCCCGCCGCCCATCCGCCGCCTGCTGGATTGCCCGCTGGCCGAGGCCGGACCGGCCCAGCGCGCCTATTTCCGCGCCTGGCTGGGAGAGGGCCAGGCCGGTGCGCTGGCCGCCGACATCGGCACCTATCTGCCCGAGGACCTGCTGACGCTGTTGGACCGCACCACCATGGCGGTCAGCGTCGAGGGCCGGGTGCCTTTCCTCGACCACCGCATGGTTGGGGCGGCACTGGCTGTACCCGAGATCGTGCGTACCCCAGGCGGTCGCCAGAAGGCGCTGGAGCGCGCCATGGCGGAACCCTTCCTGCCGCCCGAATTGTTGACCGCGCCCAAGCAGGGTTTCGCCTCGCCGGTGCCGGCCTGGTTCGCCGCCGGCTTGGCCGGAGAAGCCCGCGCGCTGCTCACGTCGCCCAAGGCGTTGGCGCGCGGATGGTGGAGCAAGGCGGGCATCGAGCGCCTGCTGGCCCGCGCCGACCGGCACGCCTTCCGCCTCTACGCCCTGATGATGCTGGAGATGACCGTGCGCGTGCATGCCGAACTCAAGCTGGCTGAGGCGCCGACCTGCACCATCCGCGAGCTGGCCCATGCCTGAGCCCTTGCCGCCCGGCTTCGCCGATGTCTCGGTGGTGATGCCAGCCTATAACGTGGCCGCCACGGTGGGACGCGCACTGGCTTCCATCGCGGCGCAAACGCTGAGGCCCCGCGAGGTCCTGGTGGTGGACGACGGCTCCAGCGACGGCACCGCCGAGGCAGTGGCCGCCATGGCCGGGCGCATGAACGGCGTCCGGCTCAGGCTGTTCCGCCAGCCCAACCAGGGCGCCGGCGCGGCGCGCAACCGGGCGCTGGCGGCGGCCGAGGGCGAATGGATCGCCTTCCTCGATTCCGACGACGAATGGCTGCCCGCCAAGCTGGAGCGCAGCATCGAGGTGACCGAGGGCGCCGACCTGGTGATGACCTCACATAATTTGTTCGGCATCGATCCCCAGGGCGGCGAGCATTTCATCGACAGCCAGGCGCGCTACCTCGCCAACCCCGACGATCCCTACCGCACCCTGTTCCTGCGCGGCTTCATCTCCAGTTCCACCGTGCTGGTGCGGCGCGCAGCGGTGCTGGAAGCCGGGGGTTTCGATCCCGAGCTGCGCTCGGCCCAGGATTACGAGCTGTGGCTGGCCATCCTGGCCAAGGCCGGACGCCGCTTCCTTACCTTCGCCGACCCCCTGCTGCGTTACACCCTGGCCGAGGACGGCATCACCAGCCGCATCGGCCGGAAATACCGGTGCAGCCTGGACATCCTGCGGCGCCATATGGGCGTGCTGAAGCGCCTGCCCGGGCCGGTTCTGGTTCCCCTGCTGCTGCGCATGCTGATCATCCACGTGGAGGCGGTGCGCGGCCATCTGGCCCGGGGCGAGCGCGGCGACGCGCTGAACGTGGCGGCGCAACTGCCGTGGCGCTGCCTGCAGGCCGTGGCTCGACTGCCCTTTGCCGACGGCAACCGACCCAATTTCCTTGCCCGGCTGTCGCCCATGGGCCAAGAAGTAGCCCTGGGCATAACGAGTACGCCATGAACCGACGTTCCAGCCCCAGCGCCCCGGTGCGCGTCACCTGCTTGCGCAACCTGCGGCCGCCGACGCTTGCCAGGGCTTGTCTGCCGGTGCGAGGGTAGCGCCATGTGTGGCATCGCTGGGATGACCGGGGCGCAGCCCCAGGTGCTCGAAGAATTCTGCCGCAGACTGGCCCATCGTGGGCCGGATGGCCATGGCGTGCTCATGGACGCGGCCACCGGCGCCGGCTTGGTGCATACCCGCCTCGCCATCATCGACCTCAGCCCCGGCGGCCGGCAGCCCATGGAATCGCCGTGCGGGCGTTGGGTGCTGACCTTCAATGGCGAGATCTACAACTATCGCGACCTGCGCGCCGAACTGGAGGCCAAGGGCCATTCCTTCGCCTCCGACAGCGACACCGAGGTATTGCTGGCCCTGCTGGCAGAACACGGCACCGCCGCGCTGGACCGGCTGGTGGGCATGTTCGCCTTCGCCTTGCTCGACCGCCGCTCGGGCGAGCTGCTGCTGGCCCGCGACCGTTTAGGGATCAAGCCGCTGGTCTATGGGCTGCTGCCCCAGGGCGGTTTCGCCTTCGCCTCGGAGATCCACGCCCTGCGCGCCGTGCCTGGGATCGATCTGGCGATGGACCCCGAGGCGCTGTCGCAATACCTGGCCTGCCTGTATGTGCCGGCACCCCTCACCATCCACCGTGGCATCCGTAAGCTGCCTCCGGGCCATTGGCTGCGCTGGCGCCCGGGCGCGGGCGTCGAGACCGGCTGCTGGTGGCGACCGCGCTATGTGGGCGAGCGCGCTCCCACCCTGGACGAGGCGGTGGAGGAGATGCTTCCGGCGCTGCGCGCTGCGGTACGCTCATGCATGGTGGCCGACGTGCCGGTGGGCTGTTTCCTGTCGGGCGGCATCGACAGTTCGGTGATCGCCGCCCTGATGGCCGAGGCCCGCGCCGAGGCGGGGGCGCCGCCGGTCTCCAGCTTCACCATGACCTTCGACGAGGCGGCCTACGACGAGCGTGACGCGGCCAAGGCGGTGTCCGCTCACCTGGGTACTCGCCATACCGAGTTGCCCGCCTCGAGCGGACTGGTGGACGGCCTGGACCGCATGATTCAGGCGTTCGGCGAGCCGTTCGGCAATCCCACCGCGCTTCTGATCGGTAACCTGTCGCACAGCGCCCGCCAGCATGTGACGGTGGCGCTGGTGGGCGACGGCGGCGACGAGGTGTTCGCCGGCTATCCCCGCTACCAGGGCGGCCTGCTGGCCGGGCGCTATCGCAAGCTGCCGGCTCTCCTGCGCCGGGGTGTGATCGAACCCGCCGTGGCGCTGCTGCCGGAAAGCTCGCGCGGGCGCCATACGCTTCGGCGCATCCGCGAATTCGTCGCCGGCGCCTCGCGGCCCGATGCCGAGATGTATGCCGGCTGGGTCGAGTACTTCGACCCCGGCGAACGCGCCCGCCTGCTCAAGGGGCCCCTGCCGGCCAGCCCCATTGCCGAGCTGTACCTGCGTGCTCCAGGTGCCGACCCGCTCGACCGCATGCAGCAGACCGACCTGGAAAGCTTCCTTCCCGGCAACCTGTTGGCCTATGGCGATGCCATGAGCATGATGCACGCGCTGGAGCTGCGCCTGCCTTTCCTCGACCAGCGGGTGGTGGAGGCGGTTGGCCGCATCGGTCCCGCCTTGCGTATGGCCGAAGGCAAGAAAACGCTGCTGCGTCGGGTGGCGCGCAAGTTCCTGCCGGCCGAAATCGTCGACCGCCCCAAGCTGGGCTTCAATCCGCCCATGGGCGTGTGGCTGCGTCGCGATCTCAGTACCCTGGTGGCGGAAAGGCTCACCCCAGCCCGTCTCGCCGAGCTGGGCCTGGACTGGGCCCCGGTGGCGACGCTGCTCGAACAGCAGCGCTCGGGCCGGCGCGACCATGCCTTGAAGATATGGTCGTTGCTGGTGCTGGAAAGCTGGCACCGGGGTCAGTCCGGCGCCGGTGCTTTTGCCGATCACGCCGCCCTGACAGGACAGCCATTGTGATCACCACCGCCCCCTTGCCGCCGCTTTCCGCTCTGCTGGGCCTAGGGTCGGGGCGTTCCCAGCCGCTGGCCCCCTGGTTGCGGGCGGGTGAGCAGGGTTGGATGTTGTCGCGCTCATGCTGGTCGCTGGCGCTGATGGCCGAGCGGGCCGCCGCGCGCCTGGGCCGGCCGCCCCGGGTGGCACTGCCGGCCTGGTTCTGTGCCGCCTCGCTGGTGCCGTTGCGGCGGTTGGGGGCCGAACTCGCCTTCCTGCCGGTGGACACGGCCGGCACCGCCGACTGGAGTCGGGCCGAGGGCGCCGACATGGTGGTGGCGGTGCATACCTTCGGCCGCCGCGCCGATCTTTCCGGCTTCCGCGCCGCTGCGCCGCTGGCGGTGGAGGATTGCGCCCACGTGCTGGTGCCGGCGCCCGGGATCGGCGAGACCGGCGACGCGGTGCTGTACTCCCCGCACAAGCTGCTGGGCCTGCCCGAGGGCGCCGTGCTGGTGCTGCGCGACGGGACCCTGTCGGGTGACCTTGCTCGCAAATTGGCGGCGCTGCCGCCGGCTCCGGCGTCATGCTCGTGGCGCATCAAGCGGCTGATCCAAACCTTGCTGCCCGACCGCTTGCGTACCCGCCTGCCGCCTGTGGGCCAGCCCAGCCACGATGCCGATCCGGCCCTGGGCGAGCCGGCACCGCTGTGTGCCCCCTCGCCGCTGGCCGCCCATCTGCTGGCTTCAGCCGATTTGGAGCGCGAGGCGGCGCGGCGGCGCGCCAACGCCCTGGCGTTGCGCCGGGCGGTGGCCGAGGTGCCCGGCGTGCGGCCGTTCTTCCGCGAGGACGGACACGCGCCCTACCGCTTCGTGCTCAAGGCCGCCGATGCGCTGCGTGCTGCCGCGCTCTACCATCGCCTGCGCCAGGCCCGTCTGCCGGTGGAGACCTGGCCTGACGTGGTGCCCGAGGTGGCGGCCGAGCCTGATCGCTACGGAGCGGCAATGGAATTGCGGCGGACCATCCTGCTGCTGCCGGTGCACGGTGCGCTGTCGCCCGTCTTCGCCCATCGCTATGCCGAGGCCTTCCATGGTGCTTGAACTCGCCTGGGACGACCTGCCGCGCGCTCGCTGGGAGGAATTGTTCGCCTCCGCCGGGCGCTCGCCGCTGCTGCAAAGCTGGGCCTGGGGCGAGGCCAAGAAGGCCGAGGGTTGGCAGCCGCGCCGGGGCGTGCTGTGCGAGCACGGCCAGCCGGTGGGCCTGGTCCAAGTGCTGGAAAAGAAGATGGGCGGGGTGGCGCGGGTGGCGCGGCTCAATCGCGGTCCGGTCTGGCTGGCGCCGCCAGCGTCTGGTGCAGCGGCCCGCGCGCTTTCCCTGGTCGGCCGGCCCTGGCGCTGGTGGAGCCTCGGGGCGCTTTTCCTGGCGCCCGAGGTCATCGATCCGGCCGAACTGGCGCCCCTCGCCTTGCGCCGCCGCGCTGCGCCGTCCTGGTGTTCGGCTTGGCTGGATTTGGCCGAGGAGCCCGATGCCCTGCGCAAGCGTCTGGACGGCAAGTGGCGCAACATGCTGGTTGGGGCGGAAAAGGCCGGGCTGACGCTGGATGCCGGCGGGCCGGAAGCCCTCGACTGGCTGATGGAGCGCTATGAAGATTTGATGCGTGGCAAGGCCTTCACCGGCACGCCGCCAAGCCTCATCTGTGCGCTGGCGGCCAATGGCTGGCGCCAGGACGATGTGCTGGTGCTGCGCGCCCTCTCGGAGGGCGAGGCGGTGGGCGGCATCCTGTTGGCCCGCCACGGCGCGTCCGCGACCTATCTGGTGGGCTGGAACGGCGACGCTGGGCGCAAGCTCAAGGCCAATAACTTCCTGCTGTGGCAGGCCGTGCTGGAATTGCGCCGCCGCGGGGTGCGCTGGTTCGATCTGGGCGGCATCGACGATGTGCTGACGCCGGGCATCGCCGCTTTCAAACGGGGAATGAAGGGCGAGGAATACCGCCTGGTCGGCGAGTTCCTGCGCCTATAGCGCGGCAGCCAGCGTGTCCAACTGGCGGCGCTGAGTCCGGTATAGCGGATCGAGCGCGCCTTCCACCCCCATCCGACGCCAGGATTCCGAGGCCTCCAGATCCACATGGTCGGCGCGCAGCGCCAGCGGATGGGTGCCGGCATGGTTGAGGCCGCGCACGCCGCTGCGGCAATAGCGGTGATGGCGGGCGATCTCGGCCAGGGCGGCGGCATCGATGCTGTTTACGTCGCCGAAGGTATAAGCGAACCATTCCGGCACGCGGCCCAGCCGGCGGGCCAGGGCTTCCGCGCCGGTGCCCACCTGCTCGGCCAGCCCGGCGCCGTCCAGGGTGGTCAGGCGCAGGTGGCTGGTGGTGTGGGCGCCGATGGTGTGGCCTGATTGGTGCAGCGCTCCGATCTCGTCCCAGGTCATCAGCC
>DATJKV010000416.1:0-7263 GCA_035491155.1 Magnetospirillum sp.
GCGACGTCGAACAGCTTGCGGTTGGCGAGACCGGTCAGCGCGTCGGTGGTGGCCTCGCGCTTCAGCTGGTCCAGGTCTTCGCGCAGGCGGGCAATTTCCGAGGACGAGCTCTCCAGCCGGTTTTCCAGCTGGCGGTTGACCTCGATCATCACCTTGGTTTCGTCCAGAATGGACTGGACCAGCTGGCCCAGCTTGGCCGCGCCGGCATCGGCGGATTGCAGCTCGCCCGAGAAATTCTGCAACGCCTCGCCGTACTGCACCGCGCCGCTGTTGGCGGTCACCAGGTATTCCAGCACGCGCGCCACCGCATCCTCGATGCGCTTGCCCACGGCGCGCAGCTCGGCCTCGTGCTGGCTGGTGCCGAAGAAGCGCTCGTGCAGGTCGGCGCACACCTCGTCGGTGAATTTCTGGCCCGAGCGCAGCACGCCGTTGATGGCCTTGGACAGCTCGGGGTGGCGGTCGGCCACGAAGGCGTACCAGACGATGAAGTTGTTGGGATGGGCCGGCACGCCGTGACGGTCCATCATGCCCAGCGCCGCGCGGGCGCACTGGGCGGCAACGTCGTACGGATCGTTGAAGGTGAGACCCACGCCAAGCCCTCCCAAGGGCGTCAGTTGCATTGCCCGAGGGAGCCCTCGGCGCAAATTCGGTTACCGTCCACCCAGCGCGCGCCGGAGAGGTCGGCGTTCAGGAAATCCGCCCCTTGCGTCTTCGCCCCGGTCAGGTTCGCCCCGCGCAGGTTGGCGCGGAAGAACTTGGTCCGGCGCAAATCCGCCTCGATCATCGACGCGCCCGCCAGGTCGGCCTTGGTGAAATCCGCCTCGGCGAACACGCCCTTGTCCAAACGCGCCCCTTTCATGGCGGCGCTGATGAAGCGGGCGCGGTAGGCGTCCACTCCGGCCAGCACGGCCTTGTCCAGGATGGCCCGCTGGAAGCTGGTCTCGCGCAGACGCGCCCCCGACAGATCGTGGGCGGTGAAGTCGCGTTCATCCACATAGCAGCGCTGCCAATCCACCTTGGGCTCCGGCGGCTGAGTGCAGTCGGCGGCCTGTCCAGCCAGGGGCCGGGTAAGAGCGACGGCACAAGCGAGCAACAGGAGTCTAGGGCGCATATCCCTAGGTTTAATCCCGGCGCTCCCGCGGGCAAAGCGATATTTCCGCCTGTGCCCCCCATCGCCCGGACGATTTACCTGAGGCCGCTTCCGCCCTACCTTGATATTGAAGGCGATGAGGAGCGGATTCCATGACCCAGTCGGCCGCCGATACCACCCTGCAGGATGCCGAGAAGCTGTGGCTTTCCGGACAGCGTCAACAGGCCCGCGAGGCTTTCCGCCGGGCTCGCCTGCTCTATCACGAGAATGGCGACGCCCCCGGGGAAGCCAGCGCGCTGACCATGCTGGGCGACTTCGAAATCGAGAGCGGCCACCTGCCCGCCGCGCGCGAGGCCTATACCGATGCCCGGACCCTGTACGCCAAGGACGGCGACCAGCGCGACCAGGCCGGCATCCTTGTGCGCCTGGGCGAATTGGCCCACCGCGAAAAGAAGGTGGCCGAGGCGACGCAATTCTATGATTCCGCCCGCGCGCTCTACGACAGCGCATCCGACCATTCGGGCCTCGCCCATGTGGAGAAGCGCATCGGCCACATGGAGCGCGACCAGGGACGCGAGGACCAGGCGCTGGACCGCTACAACAAGGCATTGGCGCTGTACCAGCGCGGCAACGATACCCTGGGTCAGGCCAACGTGCACCGGGCCATCGCCAAACTGCACCGCCAGCTGGGCCATCTGGACCGGGCGCACGAAGGTTATGAGCAAGCGCTGGACCTGTACCGCGAGGCCGGCGACGCCCTAGGCGAAGCCGCCGCCTATCAGGGGCTGGGGCATTTGCTGATGCACCTGGGCGACCGCGCCGCCGCCCGCATTGCGCTGGAATCCGCCCGCCACCTCTATGCCGCCACCGGACACCTGGTGGGCGAAGCGGAGGTGCTGATGGATATCGGCCGCTTGACGGCGTCCGACACCCCGGCCAAGGCCGTGGCCGCCTTCAAGCATGCCGCCACGCTGTTCCACCGCCTGGGTGACGGACGCGAAACCGAAGCCTTGGCCGAGGCCGGGAAGCTGGAATAAGTCTGCGCGCTATGCCTCGTAATCCACCACCCGCCGCTCGCTGCGGGCGGCGCGCACCAGCGGGGCGACTTTCTGGTGTTCGGGGTGGTGGTGATAGGCCTCCAACGCGGCCTGATCCTCGAATTCCGAGTACAGCACCACGTGGGCGGCATCCGCGTCGCGGCTGACGTCGATGCCCACTTCCAAGTGCAGCAAGCCAGGAATGCGGCCGTTCAACGCCTCCAACGCCTGCTTGATGGCGGTGGCTTGGCTGTGGCGGGCGGCCGGGGTTTCGCCATTCAGGCGCCAGAAGACGATATGCTTGATCATGACGGCCCAATCCCCACAGTGACGGAACCGTGACAGACTGGCGGAGCCGGGCCGCCTTATCAAGCGCGCTCCGCCCCCCCTTATTAGGCTTTGCCGTAACCGCCGCCGCCCGGCGTCTCGATGACGAAGACGTCGCCGGCAGCCATTTCGACACGGGCGGTACCGCCCAGTTCCTCGATACGGCCGTTGGCGCGCTCGACGGAATTGCAACCCGGCTGCCCGTCGCCGCCGCCCATCAGGCCGAACGGGGCGACGCGGCGGCGGTTCGATAGAATGCCGGCAGTCATCGGTTCCAGGAACTTCAGCCGCCGGATCACACCGTCGCCGCCCCGGTGGGCGCCCTGGCCGCCGGACCCTCGGCGAATGGCGAACCCGTCCACCAGCACCGGGAAGCGCCATTCCAGCACCTCGGCATCGGTCAGGCGCGAGTTGGTCATATGGGTGTGCACGGCGCTGGCGCCATCAAAATCCGGCCCCGCCCCGGCACCGCCGCAGATGGTCTCGTAGTATTGGTGGCGGTCGTTGCCGAAGGTGAAATTGTTCATGGTGCCCTGGGCCGCCGCCATCACCTTCAGCGCCCCCATCAGGCAATCCACCACCGCCTGGCTGGTCTCGACGTTGCCGGCCACCACTGCAGCCGGTGGCAGGGGCGCCAGCATGGAGCCCTCGGGGATGACAATCTCAAGCGGCTTCAGGCAGCCCTCGTTGAGCGGGATGGCGTCGTCGACGATGCAGCGGAACACGTAGAGCACCGCCGCCCGGGTGATGGCCATGGGGGCGTTGGCATTGCCGGGGCGCTGGGCGCTGGTGCCGGTGAAGTCGATCACCGCCGTGCGCACCTCCTTGTTCACCCGGATGACCACCCGGATGATGGCGCCGTCGTCCATCTCGACAGCGAACTTGCCACCGTCGATCTTGGCCAGCACACGGCGCACCGATTCCTCGGCATTGGCCTGGACGTGGCCCATATAGGCGGCGACCGTTTCGCCTCCGAACAGCTCGACCATGCGAATCAGTTCGCGGGCGCCCTTTTCGTTGGCGGCCAACTGCGCTTGCAGGTCGGCGATGTTCTGGCGCAGGTTGCGGGTGGGATACCGTCCCCCCGTCAGCAGCGCCGACAGTTCGGCCTCGCGGAACTTACCACCCTCCACCAGCGGCAGGTTGTCGATGAGTACGCCTTCCTGCTCGATGGAAGTGGATTCGGGCGGCATGGAGCCCGGAGTGATGCCGCCGATATCGGCATGGTGGCCTCTGGAGGCGACGAAGAAGGCCAAGCGCTTATGGTCGAATACCGGCGTCACCACGGTGATGTCGGGCAGGTGGGTGCCACCGGCATAGGGCGAGTTCAGCACAAAGGAATCGCCCGGTTTCATGGTGGCGGCGCGGGTCTTCAGGATGGTGCGCACGCTCTCGCCCATGCTGCCCAGATGCACCGGAATGTGCGGCGCATTGGCCACCAGCCCGCCCTCGGCGTCGAACACGGCACAGGAGAAGTCCAGGCGTTCCTTGATGTTGACCGAATGGGCAGTGTTGGCCAGCACCGCCCCCATCTGCTCGGCGACGCTCATGAACAGGTTGTTGAACACCTCGAGCAGCACCGGGTCGACATGGGTGCCGGCGGCGAAACGTTGCGGACGGGGAACGACCCGGTTGAGCACCAGATGGCGGCGGGAATTCATCGCCGCGCCCCAGCCCGGCTCGACCACGGTGGTCGCGGTGGATTCGACGATGATGGCGGGACCGGCCACCTGCTGGCCGGGGTCCAGGCGCTCGCGGTCGAACACCGGCGCCTCGTGCCAGGCTCCACCGGTGAACAGGCGCACGGTGGCGGCCGCCTGCGGTGGCTCGGTGGAATGTTGCCGCTCGGGCTCCTCCACTTCTTCGCCGCCGCCGGCCATCTCGACACCGACAGCCTCGATCACCAGCGGCCGGCCTTCCATGACGAAACCGAAACGGGCCTTGTGGGCGATGGTAAAGGCCTCGGCCAGGCAATCCTTGTCGGCCGCCTCCACTTCGAGCGCGGTGTCCGAGCCCAGGTATTTGAGGAACACCTTGCGGGTGCCGGCCATGTCGGCACGCTCGACGCCCTGGCGCTCCAGTTCGCAGCGGGCTTCGGCCTCCAAATCGGCGAAGGCGCGGCAGACCAGCTTCATGGTCTCGTCGTCCAGCACCGCCTCGATGGCGCGCTCCTTCAGCACGCGCAAGTCCGCCAGGCCCATGCCGTAGGCCGACAGCACCCCGGCCAGCGGATGCAGGAACACGGTGTCCATGCCCAGCGCGTCGGCCACCAGGCAGGCGTGCTGGCCGCCGGCGCCGCCGAAACAGGCCAGGGTGTAGCGGGTAACATCGTAGCCGCGCGCCACGCTGACCTGCTTGATGGCATTGGCCATGCCCAGTACGGCGATGGACAGGAAGCCCTCGGCCACCTGCTCGGGGCTGCGGCCGTCGCCGATACGCGCCGCCAACTCGGCGAAGCGGGTGCGCACCACCTCGGCATCAAGCGGCTGGTCGGCTTCGGGGCCGAATACGGCGGGGAAGAAGTCGGGCTGTACCTTGCCGACCATGACGTTGCAATCGGTCACCGTCAGCGGCCCGCCCCTGCGGTAGCAGGCCGGGCCTGGATTGGCCCCGGCGGAATCCGGCCCAACGCGGAAGCGGGCGCCATCGTAATGCAGGATAGAGCCGCCGCCCGCCGCCACCGTGTGGATACGCATCATGGGCGCGCGCAGACGGACACCGGCCACGCTGGTGTCGAAGCTGCGCTCGTACTCGCCGTCGTAATGGCAGACGTCGGTGGAGGTGCCGCCCATGTCGAAGCCGATCAGCTTCTCGAACCCGGCCATGGCGGCGGTCTTGACCGCCCCCACCACGCCACCCGCCGGCCCCGACAGGATGGCGTCCTTGCCCTGGAAACGCCGGGCGTCGGTAAGCCCGCCCGAGCTTTGCATGAACATCAGCCGGGAGCCTTCCAACTGACCGGCCACCTGGTCCACGTAACGGCGCAGGATGGGCGATAGATAGGCGTCCACCACGGTGGTGTCGCCGCGCCCCACCACCTTCATCAGGGGGCTGGCCTCGTGGGACAGGCTGACCTGGGTGAAACCGATGTCGCGGGCCAGCTTGCCCACGGCGCGCTCATGCTCGGGATAGCGGTAGGCGTGCAGGAACACCACCGCCACCGACCGGATGCCATCGTCAAAGGCAGCACGCAAAGCGGCTTCCGCCGCCGCCAGGTCGAGCGCCTTCAGTTCCTCGCCGCGCGGCCCCATGCGCTCGGGAATTTCCACCACCCGCTCGTACAGCAGTTCGGGCAGGACGATGGCGCGGGCGAACAGATCGGGACGGTTCTGGGTGCCGATAGCCAGCAGATCGGCGAAGCCCTTGGTTACCGCCAGCACGGTGCGGTCGCCCTTGCGCTCCAGCAGCGCGTTGGTGGCCACCGTCGTGCCCATCTTCACCGCCGCCACCTTGTCGGCGGGAATGGGTTGATCTTCGGGCACCCCCAGGAAACGGCGGATGCCGGCGATGGCGGCGTCCTTGTACTGCTCGGGGTTCTCGGACAGCAGCTTGGCCGTCGACAAGACGCCGTCCGGCCGGCGCGCCACGATGTCGGTGAAGGTGCCGCCCCGATCGATCCAGAACTGCCAGCCGCCCATGCCCGTCCTCCTCGGGTAAGGAACCGATGCTAGCGCAGGACAGCAGGGGGCGGAAGCCGGACATCCGCCCTTTTAACGAAGAACTAGAACTCAGGGAGTAGGGTAATTATCCATACGGAAGGTAGGTATACTCGAGAATTTTATGACATGGTGCGAACGCATGCCGAAGGTGGGGGAACCTCGGCCAGCCGGCCTGCATCCCCTCCCAAAGGCAGCTAAGCGTGGCTTGCATGGCCCCATGACGGGGCTAACACATCCATGCGGACAATTCTTGATGTATTTTATGTAAAATACGTGTGAGTTGCGCGTTCCTTGAGCGCCGGGGTGATTGGAAAACTAATGATGTCTCTTTTCCACCGTTTGCCGGTCGCCGGCCGGCTTGCCAGCATTGTCGCCGTTGCCCTGTTGGGCCTAGCGCTGACCGTCGTTCAACTGTTGTCGGACCTGTCCGACACCTTGATGTCGGGTCGTGAACAGCAGGTCCGATCGGTGGTGGAAAGCGCGCAATCGGTGATCGCCGGCTACCAGCAGCGGGCCGCCAAGGGCGAAATGGCGGTTGACGACGCCAAGGCTGCTGCGGCGACCGCACTGTCCATGCTTCGCTATTCCGGCAAGGAATATGTCTGGGTCAACGACCTGAACGGCATCATGGTCATGCACCCGTTCGCGCCGCAGCTGGTGGGCAAGGATATCCTGGACCTCAAGGACCCGGACGGGAAATTCTTCTTCAAGGACATGATCGACCTGGCCCACACCAAGGGCTCGGGAACCGTGCAATACAAGTGGGCCAAGCCCGGCGCTACCGAGCCCTCGCCCAAGGTGTCCTATGTGCTGGCCATCCCGGAATGGAACTGGATGGTGGGCTCGGGCCTGTACGTGGACGATGTGCAGGCCGCCATGCGCCAGAAGGTGCTGAGCCACGCCGTGCAGCAATCCGTCATCCTGCTGGTGGTGCTGGCGCTGTCCTGGGTGGGCGCCCGCGCCATCGCGACGCCAGTGCGCCGCCTGACGGCGGCGATGCACGATCTGGCCGCCGGCAAACTGGACGTGGAAGTTCCCGCCCGCGATCAGGGTGCCGAGATCGGCGCCATGGCCGCCGCCGTGCAGGTGTTCAAGGACAACGCGCTGGCCATGCGCCGCATGGAGACCGAGCAGGCCGAGGCGGCGCGAC
>DATJKV010000417.1:0-9662 GCA_035491155.1 Magnetospirillum sp.
CAGCGCCCACCAGTGTGTGCATCTCGTCGATGAACAGGATGATCTCGCCATGGGCACCGGTCACTTCGTTCAGCACCGACTTCAGGCGCTCCTCGAACTCGCCGCGGAATTTGGCGCCGGCGATCAGCGCGCCCATGTCGAGCGACATCAGGCTTTTCATCTTGAGATTTTCCGGCACATCGCCGTTGACGATGCGGATGGCCAGGCCCTCGACGATGGCGGTCTTGCCGACGCCGGGCTCGCCGATGAGGACGGGATTGTTCTTGGTGCGGCGCGACAGCACCTGGATGGTACGACGGATTTCCTCGTCACGGCCGATGACCGGGTCCAGCTTGCCCTCACGCGCGGTGGCGGTAAGGTCGCGGGCGTACTTCTTCAGCGCGTCATAGGAATCCTCGGCCGAGGCGGAATGCGCCTTGCGGCCCTTGCGCACCTCCTCGATGGCCTTGTTGAGGCCTTGCGGGGTGATCCCGGCCTCCGACAGGATGCGTGCCGACGGCGTACCGGCTGCCATGGTCAGCGCCAGCAAAAGGCGCTCGGCGGTGACGTAGGAATCGCCCGCCTTCTCGGCCATCTGCTCGGCCTGCTCGAACACCCGAGCCAGTTCGGTGGTGAGATGCAGGCCGCCGGCGCCGGGCCCCTCCACCTTGGGCTGCTTGTCCAGCTCCGCCTCGACCGCCACCAGCGCCTTCTTGGGGTCGCCCCCGGCGGCGCGCATCAGGTTGGCGGCCAAACCTTCCTTGTCGTCCAGCAGCACCTTCAGCAGATGCTCGGGCAGCAGCCGCTGATGACCCTTGCGCACGGCCAGGGTCTGCGCCGACTGGATGAAGCCCTTGCAGCGCTCGGTGTACTTCTCGAAATCCATGCCCTTCCTCCCACGCGACCGGCCTCCCCTGCCCCGCTTCGGCAGCGGGGGAAACCCTCGAAGAACTGCGGATTAATATGGACGGCTTTTCCAGGGTCGCAACCGACGGCCTGCCTCGCCGGAAAATTTCCCATCACCATAATAAATCGACCTGAGAGCTACTGATATACGTTCGTACTAACTCTCCATCCTCCTTTTGGGGAGTTGAGCTAAAAGTATCAGCGCCGCATCCTGCCTATCGGCACGGAGGCCTCGACTTATGTGCACTTTCAACGATCCCAGGATGCGCCTGCAGGAGCATATATCAACTGAAGGTCACCGCCCGGCGATTAGCCAGGGAGCTGATTGCGGTTGCATCCTGTCACGTGCCGTCGCGAAATTGGCCTTCGAGAAGGGCCGCAAGCTGTTCCACCAGGGGGACAGGGTGCGGGGCGCCTACAGCTTGACCTCGGGACTGGTGGCCATCGAGCGGGTGGACGAAGACGGCGAATTCGTCATCCTTCGCTTGTTACGGCCCGGCACGCTGTTCCCCTGCGCGGACCTGTTCGCGGACGGCCAACACGGCACCGCGGCCCGCGCCCTGACGGACGCGGAGGTCTGCTTCATACCCCTGGAGCGCCTGGAGGCCGCCATGGCCGAACCGGCCGTACGGACGGCCCTGATGCGAGCCAGCAGCGAAGAGGCCCGTCAGCACGAAAATACGATCTTCCGCCTATGTGCGAACGACCTAGCCGAACGTATCCTCGACATCCTGCGCGAGTTTGCCATGGAACAGGATGTCGCCCCCGATGGAACCCAATCCATCAAACTTCCGCTGCAATGGCGCGACATCGCCGCCATGGTGGGGACCGGCCCGGAGGTTCTGAGCCGGACGCTGCGGCGCCTTGTCGAGGAACGGCGCCTGACCTTCAGCGGGCGCTATGTGACCTTGGCGCCCGAGACAGTGGCGCCAGGAAGACGCGCGGTGTGATGCATACAAAGGTTCATCCCAAAGGCGTCATGGCCGAACTTGTTCCGGGCATCCACGCGGGTCCGTCCGGCACCGCGCCAGACGGCCCCATGGATGGCCGGGTCAAGCCCGGCCATGACGAACCTAGTGGTGCCCGCTAACCTGCGTTGAACCAACAAAAAAACCCCCAGCTTTCGCCGGGGGTTTTCGCATCGTCTTAGACGCTGACCGGTTCGGGCGGGTTGCCCTCTTCCGCCTCGGCCGCCGGCTGGGCGGACTGGCGCGGGCGACGGGGGCGACGCTCCGGGCGTTCGCCACGCTCGGCGCCCCGCTCGGTACGCTCACCCTCAGGGCGTTCGGCGCGCTCGACCCGTTCACCACGAGGCGCACGCTCGCGGCGGGGACGCTCGGCGCGTTCCGGCTGAGCCTCTTCCGCTTCCTGGGACACGGGCTCCGCCTCGGAAACGACGTCCTCGGCTTCGACCTGGGCGGGCACACCGGCGGGAGCCGAAGCGGCCTGCTCATCGCCCTCCTCGTCGTCGCCGACCATTTCGTTCTGGTCTTCGGCCGGGGTGGGCAGGTTCTGGGGACGGCGCTGACCGTTGTTCTGGTTATAGGCGTTGATCAGGCGGAAATAATGCTCGGCGTGCTGATAGAAGTTCTCGGCCGCCACACGGTCGCCCTGCGACGACGCATCGCGGGCCAGGGCCAGGTACTTCTCCATCACCTGGTGGGCATTGCCACGGATGCGGCCCTCGGGACCGTTGGAGTCAAACACCTGGGTGCGGACATTGATGTGGCGCGGGCCACCACCACCGCCACCGTGACCACCGCCACCGTGACCGCCGCTGCTGAAATTGCCTCGATTGGGATTACCGCCGTTATTGCCACGGCCACGGGAGCGTTGCTTCGGGTTCACGGATCCTGCCTTCAATGATACCGATCAATGCACTGTTTCAGACGATCCACCCGGTTAGCGCCGGGTCCGGCCATGACCTCGACATCATCGAGGTTGGGCGATGGTGGGATCGGTAGGCGCTACAGTGAGGGGCGGAGCCGGCGGCTCGACGCGGACCTCGGTTCGGCGGCGCTCGACGGGCGTCACCCTATCCGGGAAGTTTGCTCTTTCCAACTCTTTTTTTGGCCTTTGCTCAGATGCTTTCCTGGCGGCCGCCGACGACGCATCGCTGCACCCCGGCAAGGTCCTGTTCCAGCGCCAGTACGGTGATCCCGTACTGGCGGAACAGCGCCGCCACCGCTTCGGCCTGGCCCTTGCCCACCTCGACGGCGGCGATGCCGTCGGGATTAAGCAGCCGGGCCATGTGGGGCACCAACTGCCGATAGCAATCCAGGCCATCCGCCCCACCGGCCAGAGCCAAGCGGGGCTCGTAACGGGCCACCTCGGGCTCAAGGCCGTCAATATCCTGATCGGGGATATAGGGCGGATTCGAGACGATTACATCGAACCTTTCGTCCAGGTCCCTCCCCCAGTCGGACAGAAGGAACCGCGTCCGGACGCTCAACCCATGGGCTATGGAATTCTCGCGGGCCACCTCCAAAGCAGCGGGGCTTTTGTCCACCGCCACTCCCGTGGCATTGGGCAATTCGGAGAGCAAGGCCAGCAGGATGGCGCCGGTGCCGGTGCCGAAATCCACCACCTTGAGCGGTGCGGCGCGGTCGGGCAGGCGCTTCAGCACCGCCTCCACCAGCGTCTCGGTATCGCCGCGCGGGTCCAAGGTGTCGGCGGTGACCTTGAGGTTCAGCGTCCAGAAGCCGCGCCGGCCAAGGATATGGCTCATGGGCTCGCGCGCCAGACGACGTGCCGCCAAGTGCTCCAGCCGCCCGGCCTGTTCGGGCGAGATGGCCATATCGGGGGCCAGCGCCACCCGGTCGGGGCTGACCCCCAACACCTTGGCCACCAGCAGGCGGGCGTCCAGGCGGGCGGTGTCGATGCCGGCCTGGGCCAAACGTTCGGCGACCGCGCGGGCGGTGGCGCCAGCTTGCACTTACGCCATCTCCGCCAGGCGCTCGGCCTGGTCGGCGGCGATCAGCGCCTCGACCACCTCGTCGAGCGAGGTGCCGTTCATCACGTCCTCGATCTTGTAGAGGGTCAGGTTGATGCGATGGTCGGTAACGCGGCCCTGGGGAAAATTATAGGTGCGGATACGCTCCGACCGATCGCCCGAGCCCACTTGGCTCTTGCGGGCGGCGGCACGCTCGGCGTCCTTGGCGGAACGTTCCATCTCGTACAGGCGGGCACGCAGCAGCTTCAGGGCGGTGGCCTTGTTCTTGTGCTGGCTCTTTTCCTGCTGGCAGGCCACGGCCAGGCCGGTGGGAATGTGGGTAACACGCACCGCCGAATCGGTGGTGTTCACCGACTGGCCGCCCGACCCTTGCGAGCGGTAGACGTCGAAGCGCAGATCGGAATCGTTCAACTGGATGTCCACCTCTTCCGCCTCGGGCATGATGGCCACGGTGGCAGCCGAGGTGTGGATGCGGCCGCCAGCCTCGGTGGCGGGCACGCGCTGGACGCGATGGACGCCGGATGCGAACTTCAGGCGGGCGAACACGCCGCGGCCGGTGATGGTGGCGGTGGCTTCCTTCATGCCGCCGATGTCGGTGTCGTTGACGTCCATGACCTCGAAACGCCAGCCCTTGGTGGCGGCGTAGCGCTCGTACATGCGGAACAGCTCGGCGGCGAACAGGGCCGCCTCCTCGCCGCCGGTGCCGGCGCGCACTTCCAGGATGGCGTTCTTCTCGTCCGCCTCGTCCTTGGGCAGCAGCATCAACTGAACCTCGCGCTCCAGCTGGGGCAGGCGCTCCTTGAGGTCGTAATACTCGGCCTCGGCCAGATCCTTCATCTCGGGATCGGCCATCATGATTTCGGCCTCTTCCATGTCGGAACGGGCCTTCTTCAGCGCCTGCACGGCGCCCACCACCGGCTCGATCTCCGAGAATTCCTTGGAAAGCTTGGCGAAGGACGAGCCGTCGGCCGACGACAGCAGCTCACGCAGCTCGTCGTAGCGGTAGAGGACCTTGTCCAGTTGGGCGTCGAGGTTCATGTCTTTTCCGTTTAATCCAGGCGGAACAGGGTCCGCAGCGTCTTTTCCATCTGTTGCCATTCCGCGCCTTGCGCCGCCACCGACTTCATCGCCTCGGAGGGCGCATGCAGCAGGCGGTGGATCAGCAGGCGGGTGGCGGCGTCGGCGTCGCCATGAGTTTCGGCCAGCACCGCCTCGCGGGTCTCCTCGAAGCGCTGGCGCAAGGACACGATGGCCGGCACGGCGACGCGGGCGGCACGGCCCTTGAGGAAGCCGTTCACCTCGTCGTCGAGGATGGCCCAGGCGGCGCGGGCCGCCTGTTCGCGGGTGGCGCGGCCTTCCAGGGCCACCCGCTCCAGATCGTTCAGATCGTAGAGGAAGGCGCCATCCACCCGGTTCACCGCAGGCTCGATGTCGCCGGGAATACCGGCGTCCACCAGGAAGATGGGCTTGCGGCGGCGCTTCTTCAGGGCGGCGGTGACCGCTTCGGCGCTGACCAGGAAGGCGCGGCCACCGGTGGAGGCCACCACCACGTCGGCCGCGGCCAGGGCGTCCTTCATCTGGTCGAACGGCACCACGTGGGCGTTCAGGCTTTGCGCCAGCGCCTCAGCGCGGGATGCGCGCGGCGCGGTGATGGACAGGCGCGACAATCCGGCGGCCAGCAGGCTTTCCGCCACCAGCTCGCCCATGTCGCCGGCGCCCACCACCAGACCGGTGCAGCCGGACAGGTCACCGTGCAGGTCGCGGGCCAACTGGACGGAAGCGGCGGCGATGGAGACCGGGCCTTCGCCGATATGGGTCTCGCTGCGCACCCGCTTGGCGGCGGCGAAAGCGGCCTGAAGGATGGCCTCCAACTCGGGGCCGCAGGTGCCGGCGTCGCGGGCGAGGCGGTGGGCGGTCTTGACCTGGCCCGCCACGTGCGGCTCGCCGATCACCAGCGAGTCCAGCGCCGCCGCAACGGCGAAGCCATGGCGCACGGCCACGGCCCCCGCATGGGTATAGAACTGCCCCGACAGCGTGGCGGGCGCCAGCCCGGCGCGCTCGGCGAAAGCCTCGGCCACCAGCTGGGCGGCCACCTCGTCATCGTGGTGGCTGGCCCACACCTCGACCCGGTCGCAGGTGGACAGCACCAACACCTCATGCAGGCCCTTGGCCTTGAGGCGGGTCAGGAACTCGCTCGCCCCGGCGTCGTCGACGAACAACTGGTCGCGCAAGGACAGCGACGCCGACCGGTGGTTGGCGCCGATGATGACGAAACGGGGCGAGACCAAACTCATGACCTGGAAAGACGCTCCTCCAGCGCCGCCAGCGGCACTTCCTCCTGCGCGCCGGAATCCAGGTCGCGCAGCGTAGCGGCGCCGCGCGCCGCCTCATCCTCGCCCAGGATCACGGCGAAGCGGGCATTGGCCTTGTTGGCGCGGGCCATGCGCTTCTTCATGTTGCCCGAGAAGCCCAATTCCACCGACATGCCGGCAGCGCGCAAGGAATCGGCCAGCACCATGGCGGCGATGGCGTCGCCCATGGGGATGATTGCGACCGGACGGGCCGCCTCGGGCACCTCCTCGACCAGCATGGACAGGCGCTCGACGCCCGCCGCCCAGCCGATGCCGGGAGTGGCCGGACCGCCCATCTGGCCGATCAGGCCGTCATAACGGCCGCCCGCCAGCACGGTGCCCTGGGCACCGAGCGCGGTGGTGGTGAACTCGAAGGCGGTGTGGCAGTAGTAGTCGAGGCCGCGCACCAGCTTGGGGTTGACCACGAACGGCACACCCAGCGCGGTCAGGCCGCCGGTCACCTGCTCGAAGAACTCCTTGGCCCCAGGAGTCAGGCAGTCGTGGATCAGCGGCGCGCCGGCCACGATGGCCCTGTCGCCCTCGTCCTTGGAATCCAGCACCCGCATGGGGTTCTTGTCCAGGCGGCTGCGGCTGTCCTCGGACAGCATCTCCTTGTAGGGCGTGAGGTACGCCACCAGGGCGTCGCGATAGGCGGCGCGACTGACGGCATCGCCCAGGGTGTTGATCTCAAGCTGCACTTTGTCCTTGAGCCCCAGGGCCGACAGCATCCGGTAGGCCATGGACACGACCTCGATGTCGGCCTGGGGGCTGTCCACGCCCAGCAGCTCGACGCCCACCTGGTGGAACTGGCGCAGGCGCCCCTTCTGCGGGCGCTCGTGGCGGAACATGGGGCCGCGATAGAACAGCTTGAGTGGCAGGTTCTGCGACAGCCCGCCCGAGATGAAGGCGCGCGCCACGCCCGCGGTGCCCTCGGGGCGCAGCGTGATGGAATCGCCCGAGCGGTCAGCGAAGGTGTACATCTCCTTGGTCACCACGTCCGAGGTCTCGCCCAGGGTGCGCGAGAACACTTCAGTGAACTCGAAGATGGGGGTGACGATCTCGCCGTAGCCGTAGCGCTTCACCACCTCGAACGCCGTCTGCTCGACATGGCGGTGGCGGCGGGAATCGTCGGGCAGCAGATCATGGGTGCCGCGGACGGGCTGCAGGCTAGACAAAGCTCTTATCCCTTCTGTTTCGCGGCGTCCAAAGCTGCCGCCTTTTCTTCAACCAGCGCGACGATGTGGTCGATCATGACGCCGCCCTCGATCTTGTGGTCGGGGGTGCCGCCCACATAGACCATATGATTGTCCTGGCCGCCACCGGTAAGGCCGACCATGGTCTCGCGCGCCTCGCCGGGACCGTTGACCACGCAGCCGATGATGGAGAGCGTCACCGGCGCGGTGATGTGCGCCAACCGCTTCTCCAGGGTGGCGACGGTGTCCACCACGTTGAAGCCCTGGCGGGCGCAGGACGGGCACGACACGATATTGACGCCGCGCGTGCGCAAGCCCAGGGACTTCAGAATCTCGTAGCCGACCTTGACCTCTTCCTCGGGCGGGGCCGACAGCGAGACCCGGATGGTATCGCCAATGCCGGCCCACAGCAAATTGCCAAGGCCGATGGACGACTTCACCGTGCCGCCGATCAGCCCGCCGGCCTCGGTGATGCCGAGGTGGAGGGGATAGTCGCACGCCTCGGCCAACCCTTGATAGGCCGCCACCGCCAGGAAAACGTCGGACGCCTTCACGCTGATCTTGAACTCGCGGAAGTCGTTGTCTTCCAGGATACGGGCGTGCTCCATGGCGCTTTCCACCATGGCTTCGGGGCAGGGCTCGCCGTACTTCTCGAGCAGGTGCTTTTCCAGCGAACCGGCGTTGACGCCGATGCGCATGGAACAGCCGTGGTCCTTGGCCGCCTTGACCACCTCGCGCACCCGGTCGGCACTGCCAATGTTGCCCGGGTTGATGCGCAGGCAGGCGGCGCCGGCCTGCGCCGCCTCGATGGCGCGGCGATAGTGGAAGTGGATGTCGGCCACCACCGGCACCGACACCTGGGCAATGATGTCCTTCAGCGCCTTGGTGGATTCCTCGTCCGGGCAGGACACGCGGACGATGTCGACGCCCGCCGCCTCGGCGCGCTTGATTTGCGCCACCGTGCCGGCCACGTCGGTGGTCAGCGTGTTGGTCATGGTCTGGACGCTGATGGGCGCGTCCCCGCCCACCAGCACCGATCCCACACGGATCTGGCGCGACTGACGACGCTGGATCTGACGATAGGTTCGCACGCTCATGGCTGGCACCATAGAAAAAGGCCCCGGGGCCGATGCGGCGCCGGGGCGGTTGATATAGCGCATTTCCCAAGAACGTGTCACCCCGGGCAAGCGGGGGGCGCCTGTCGCCTATTATTTACGGCCAGGGTCGTGGGAATGGTGGCGGTCCCTCTCGCCGCCGCCTCCGGAAACGCGGCTGAAATCCCGGTTTGTGGGCTCGCCCGGTTCGGGCTTGGCCTCGTGGGGGGACTGCGGCTCGGTGGCATCCTGGTGGCTGCTGCCCGGGCCGCCGTGACTGCGATCAGTCTGCGGGGCCTTGCTTCCCATGGTCAGCGGTCCTGCTGGTAGCCCTGGTGGGTGGTGTTCTGCTTGATGTTGCCCTGGCGGCCCTGGTGGGCGAGGTCGCGGGCCCGCGCCTCCTTCTCGGGGTCGGGCCCCTCGTTGTCGTGGGACTGGGCGCTGCCGCCGTGGGGCGTCTGCTGCTCGGGCGGAATGGGCGGCATGTGCTTGGCCATGAAGGTTCCCTTCTCCGGATGGTGCTTATCCCGGAGAACGAGGTGCCCGCGCGGCCGGTTCCTTATTAGTCCGCCGCCGTCCGCATCACCCCTTCGTGCCATACAGCATGTAATTGACGTCCAGGTCGGTGGTCTCGTGCCATTCGTCGCGAAACGGCACGTAGGCCATGCCCTTCAGTTCCTTCACCTCGACCTTGGCGGCGCGCAGATAGCCGGCGAATTCCGACGGCTTGACGAACTTGCGCCAGTCGTGGGTGCCGGCGGGCAGCCAGCGCAGGATGTACTCGGCCCCCATCACTGCCAGGGCGTAGGACTTGGTGGTGCGGTTCAGCGTGGCGCCCATGAAGGCGCCGCCGGGCTTCAGCGCCCCGGCGGCCAGCGCGATGAAGCGCGACGGGTCGGGCACGTGCTCGATGACCTCCATGGTCAACACCACGTCATAGGATTCCGGGACGACATCCTCGGGGCCACCGATGCGGTAATCAATGGACAGGCCCGATTGCCCGGCATGGATCTTGGCGACGCCGATGTTCTTGTCGCCGGCATCGACGCCGGTGACGGCAAAGCCCATGCGGGCCAGCGGCTCGGACAACAGGCCGCCGCCACAGCCCACATCCAGCAGCGTCAGCCCCTCGAACGGGCGGGCAGCGTCGGCATCGCGGCCGTAATGTTCGGCCAGCTTGCGCCGC
>DATJKV010000418.1:0-7189 GCA_035491155.1 Magnetospirillum sp.
GTGGTTGACCCCGGCGCCGGCTCCGACGCCGAGCAGAGTCAGCCCCACCCCGCCGTCGCAGGCGGACAATCCCAAGCCGACGGAAACGATCACGCTGGCCAGGATGGCTGGGCGGTAGCGGCGCGTCATGGCAGGACCCTCCTCAATCGACGGCAGAGCCTATACGTCCGTGTGCGCGTCCGGGTGGGTCCAAAGGAGTAGCCGCGAAGGGGCAAAAGAGAGGTGGAGCACCCCTTCCAGAACGTGATCCGATCTGTTCAAGCACCCTGGTATGAGGCATGTCGGCCAGATGCCGGCGGAATTCCTCGACCAGGCGCGACTTGCCAAGGCCGGGGGCTCCGGTGATTGTCACTGCCTGTCCCTGGCCACTTAGCGTCCGCTCCCATCGTTTCGACAATCCGAAGCATCAGCCCGCCGCACCCTCCAGTCCGGCGGGCTGATGCTTCTAGGGCTGCGCCTTTTTGCGCCCATGACGACGCCCCTGATTGTCAGCGGTAGCATTCCAGGAGTGGAGACGCGGCATTTTTAAGGGTTGACGCTATATAGGCAGTCTACATAACGTCATCAGCGCCACCGCAACTTGTTTTCACGAGGGGAATAGCGAGCATGATCAAGCGCATTCTGGGGGCCGTCGCCGGCCTGGCCTTCGGCCTGTCGGCCATGGCCGCCCATGCGGACGAGGTCACCGTCTTCGCCGCCGCATCGCTGACCAACGCACTCAACGAGATCGGCGAGAGCTTCACCGCCAAGACCGGCCACACCGTCAAGCCGTCCTACGCCGCCTCGTCGGCGCTGGCCAAGCAGGTGGAACAGGGCAGCCCGGCCAACGTCTTCGCCTCGGCCGACCTGAAGTGGATGGACTACCTGACCGACAAGAAGCTGATCAACCCCGACACCCGCTTCAACCTGCTGGGCAACACCCTGGTGCTGGTGGCGCCGCTGGATTCCAAGCTGGACAAGGTCGAGTTGGGGCCCAAGGTGGATGTCGCCGCCCTGGCCGCCGAGGGCCGCATCGCCACCGGCAACCCGGACAGCGTGCCGGTGGGCCTGTATTTCAAGCAGGCCATGGAGCGCGCCGGCCAGTGGGGCAAGGTCGGCCCCAAGGTGGCCGCCGCCGATTCGGTGCGCGCCGCCCTGGCCTTCGTCGAACGCGGCGAGGTTCCGCTGGGCGTGGTCTACGCCACCGACGCCGCGGTCAGCAAGAAGGTCAAGGTGGTTGGCACCTTCCCCGACACCATGCATGATCCTATCGTCTATCCCTTCGCCCTGGTCGCCGGCAAGGAAACCCCGGCAGCCAAGGCGTTCCTGGAGACGATCCGCAGCCCCGCGGCCAAGGGCGTGTTCGCCAAGTACGGCTTCAAGGTCAATTGAGGCGAAAGAGTCGGCGATGTTCACCCTGACACCACTGGAAATCGAAGCGCTCTACCTGTCGCTTCTGGTGTCGGGCTGGGCCGTCGCCGGCTCGCTGCCGCTCGGCATCCTGTGCGCCTGGGTGCTGGCGCGGCTGAACTTCCCCGGCAAGGCGCTGTTCGACGGCATCATCCACCTGCCGCTGGTGCTGCCGCCGGTGGTGGTGGGCTATTTCCTGCTGGTGATGCTGGGCCGGCGCGGCCCCGTCGGCGGCTGGCTGCACGACTGGTTCGGCATCACCATCGCCTTCACCTGGAAGGGCGCGGCCATCGCCTCGGCTGTGATCGCCTTCCCCCTGATGGTGCGCGCCATCCGCCTGTCGCTGGAAGGCGTCGACCGGGGGCTGGAACAGGCCGCCCGCACCCTGGGCTGC
The DNA here is from genome assembly GCA_035491155.1 of Magnetospirillum sp. Lineage (GTDB taxonomy): Bacteria > Pseudomonadota > Alphaproteobacteria > Rhodospirillales > Magnetospirillaceae > Magnetospirillum. The sequence goes on from DATJKV010000418.1 coordinate 1,784, forward strand.
AGCCCGCTGCGCACCTTTTTCACCGTCACCCTGCCGCTGGTGGCCCCCGGTGTGCTGACCGGCGCCATCCTCGGCTTCGCCCGCTCGCTGTCCGAATTCGGCGCCACCATCACCTTCGTTTCCAACATCCCCGGCGAGACACGCACCCTGCCCATCGCGCTTTATGCCCTGACCCAGGTGCCCGGCGGCGACGAGGCGGCGCTGCGCCTGTGCATCATTTCGGTGGTGGTGGCCTTCGCCGCCCTGTTGGCCTCTGAGTTCCTATCGCGGCGGGTGCAGGCCCGCCTGCAGGGCTAGGCCGATGCTGGAGCTTTCCCTCGCCCGCAGCCAAGGCGCCTTCCTCGTCAACGTAAACCTGACCGCCGGCCAGGGCATTACCGCTTTGTTCGGCCCCTCGGGCTCGGGCAAGACCTCGGTGATCAACATGGTCGCCGGCCTGGCCCGGCCCGATGCCGGGCGCATCACCGTCGACGGCAAGGTGCTGTTCGATGCCAAGGCCGGCATCGATCTGCCACCCGAGGCGCGCCGGCTGGGCTACGTGTTTCAGGAAGGCCGCCTGTTCCCCCATCTGTCGGTGCGCAGCAACCTGAGCTTCGGCATGAACCGCACGCCCTCGCCTGAGCGCCGGGTGAAGCTCGACGACGTGGTCGAGGTGCTGGGCATCGGCCACCTGCTCGACCGCCGGCCGGCCAAGCTGTCGGGCGGCGAAAAGCAGCGCGTCGCCATCGGCCGCGCTTTGCTGGCCAGCCCCCGCATCCTGCTGATGGACGAGCCGCTGGCGGCGCTGGATGCGGCGCGCAAGGCCGAGATCCTGCCCTTCATCGCCGGCCTGTCCAAGCGCTTCGCCATTCCCATCCTGTACGTCAGCCACGCCATGGACGAGGTTCTGCGCCTGGCCGACACCCTGGTGCTGATGGACCAGGGCCGTGCGGCGGCGGTGGGCTCGGTGGAGGATCTGCTGGCCCGCCCCGATCTGCGCCCCCTCACCGGCCGCTACGAAGCCGGCGCCGTCATCCGCGCCACCGTGGCCGGCCACGATCCCTCCTACGGCGTGACGCGGTTGACCTTCTCCGGCGGCACCCTGCTGGTGGCCAAATGCGACCTGCCGGCCGGAGCGGCGGTGCGCGTGCGCATCCATGCCCGCGACATCGCCATCGCCACCGAGGCGCCCACCCGCACCAGCATCCGCAACATGCTGCCGGCGCGGGTGATCTCGGTGGAGCAAGGCGACAACCACTTGGTCGACGTCATGCTCGATTGCGGCGGCACGCCGCTGTGGTCGCAGATCACAGCGCTGGGCCAGGCCCAACTGAACCTGACGCCGGGCATGAACGTGAAGGCGCTGATCAAGGCGGTGACCATCACCGGCAGCCACATCGCCGCGCCGCCCTGAACAGGAGAAGCCCCAGTGTTCACCATTTCTGACGCTGAGATGGACCGCTGGTTCGCCGAGGACGTGCCCTATGGCGACCTCACCACCCACGCGCTCGGCATCGGCACCCAGCCGGCCAGCATGGAGTTCCGCGCCCGCCAGGACATGGTGGTCGCCTGTTCGGAAGAGGCCGCCCGACTGATCGAACGCGCGGGCGGACGGGTTATCGGGCGGATCGCCAGCGGCGCCCGCCTGCAGGCGCAAGGCCTCATCTTGACCGCTGCGGGGCCCGCCCAGGCGCTGCTGGCTGCATGGAAGGTGGCGCAGACGCTGGTGGAAGCGGCCTCCGGCATCGCCTCTTCCGCCACAACCATCGTCGAGGCCGCCCAGGCAGAGAAGCCCGGCATCGTAGTCGCCTGCACCCGCAAGGCCTTCCCCGGCACCCGCACGATCGCCGCCAAGGCGGTGCTGGCCGGGGGCGCTTCCATGCACCGACTGGGCTTGTCCGAAACCCTGCTGGTCTTCCCCCAGCACCGGAGATTTTTGGCCGAGCCGCTGGAGGTGACCGTTGCGCGGCTGAAGGCCGCCTGCCCGGAAAAGAAGGTGGTCGTCGAGGTGTGCAGTGTGGACGAGGCGATGGCGGCGATGGCGGCCGGCGCCGACGTGGTGCAACTGGAGAAGTTCACCCCCGAACAAGTCGCCCGGGTGTCATCCCTGCCCGGCCGCACCACCAAGCTTGCCGCCGCTGGCGGCGTCAATGGGGGCAACGCCGCCGCCTATGCGCGTGCCGGCGCCGACGTGCTGGTCACGTCGGCGCCCTATTGGGCGCCGCCCCGGGATGTCCAGGTAACCATTTCCCCAAGATAACTGGTCCGCCCCGACTCAATCCCGCGGCGGGCCTCGTTTCAGGCCGGTCGCGCCCCGGTGTGGATGATGGTGCCGACGTGCTCGCCACGGAGCGCGGCAGTAAGCCGGCCCGGCACGAGCCCGTTCACGACCTGCACCCGCTCAATGTGGCGCGCCGTCGCCATGACCTCAAGAAGCGCACGGTCCACCGGCAGCGTGCCCGGGGTTTTTGCCAGGTCGGCGGCGCTGGTTTCGCGGATCAACTGCGCCTTCTCCCCACCAGCGCCGTTGGGATCGGTGGGGTAGACCCCATCCACGTCCTCCACGATGGTGAGGCCGGCCGCACCAAGCGCATCGGCCACCAGGAACGCGCCGGTGTCCGCCCGATGGTGCGGGATGCGGGAGTTCGGGAATTCGTGGTGATGATAGGGCGGGAAGCCGCTGCCCACGACGGCACGGGCTGCCGAGAGGTGGATCGCCAGTTGGTTGGCGATGGTGGGGTGCTCGACGTAGGAGACGCCTTCCGGCGCCAGCAGCGACGCCAGAATGTGGCCGTTCTGGCCGGCCTCGCTGGCGGCGAGCGGGGCGAGCGAGCCGACCGGCAGGCCGAGGTCGAGACCGACGCTGTAGAGGTGGCGGGCACGGATGCCGGCACCGGTCAGGATGAGCAGGCGGTGTTCGGGCAGCACCCTCCTCAGTTCGTCCACGATCGGAAGGATCGCGGCCGCGCCACGGTCCATGATGGAGCGGCCGCCGATCTTCACGACCTGAAGCCAGGGCAAGAGCCGGATCGGGCGCACGCCCGCGACGGGGCGAGTGAGATCGCTGTCCTGAAGGGTCTGGGTGGCAAGCGGCGAGGCCACGTGCTTGATGGTGTTGGCCATGTCTGTGTCCTCTAGCTCGCGGTGATGATGGTGCCGACATGCTCGCCGGCGAGCGCGCGGGTCAGGTTGCCGGGGACGAGGCCGTTGATGACCTGTACCTGGCGGATGTGACGGGCCGATTGCAGGAGATCAAGCACCGGGAATTCAAGGATGGAATCGTGCAGCCCCTTGGCCTTCATCTCGTCCACCGTGATCTTCGGAATGAGGGTGGCGTCCTTCGACGTCTTCGGGTTCGCGGTATAGAGGCCGTCTTCGTCCTTCACATAGATCATCGCCTTGCAGCCGAATTGCTCGGCAAGCAGGAAGCAGCCGGCATCGGTGCGGTAGGGCGGGATGACGCCCTCGGGCGCGGGGCGCATCCACAGCTTGTAGGGCGGCATGCCGCTGAAGATGACCGCGTTCACCTCTTCCAGGAAAAGCGGCACCGACGACATCGCGGCACCCTCAACCGCCGAGATGCCATGCTTCGCCATGAGCTGGCCCAGCATCGCCGCATTCTGATCGGCCACCGAGGCGCCCAGCTGCGACAGCACGCCCGCCGGCAGGTTCAGCCCCGCCGCGATCGAGTACAGGTGCCGAGCCCGGGTGCCGGCGCCAGTACCGATAAGCAGCTTGTGGGCCTTGCGAGCGGCGACGATCTCATCCACGAGCGGATAAACGGCCGCGCGGCCGCGATCGATGACGCTCTGCCCGCCGATCTTGATCACCGTCGCATCCGGCAGGATTCGAAAATCCGCCGCCGCCTCCGTCACCGCCAGAAGCTGCGCGTCGGTCAGCGACCGCTGCATGAGGAGCGCCTCAAGCTCCGTCGTCGTGTTGGCCATCGAATTCCGCCTCTCATCGTTTCAACGCACGCAAGCACTTCTCGGCGGGCGAGTAAGCCCTTCTCGAAAACGGCTTGGGAAAATCCTGTGCCCCTAATAGACAAAACCGGCATCTCGGCCTGCCTGCGGAGTCATTGAATAGCCCCACAGAGGAGTCAGGTCCGCTATCAACCTAGGGCACTAAGGGAAAAATGATCTCCCCTTGCCCACAGGTCAATCAGTTTATGGAATTAAATTGTTGTATTTCAATGCGTTATATCAGATCAGGTGATAACGCCCCAGGAGAAGTCGCAAAAGAAGCCGACATCCGGCCGCCGTTTCTCACAACAGTAGCGATCAGGACTATTTCTGGACACCTGCAGACGCCACGCTCAGGCCGAGCCCCGGCGCAGGCGCCTTTATGGAGCCAGCCATGCCGACCACGAAAGAGGCCGGCCTTAAATTTCCCCTGTTAGCTACGGCGCCTGTCACCGTCCGGTGCGACCGCGGTGACCGCACCCGGCGGGTGCGCCTTATCCTCTTTGCCGAACGGGACATCCACCGTGAACACTGAGCCCCGTCCCGGCGTGGACTGGACGGACACCGGATGATCGAGGAGCTTCGACAAGCGCTGCACAATCGACAATCCGAGGCCGAGCCCCTTGGCTTGGTCGCGCTGTGGATTATCGATCTGATGGAACTCCATGAAGATCGCTTCCAGTTGGTCTGGCGCGATTCCGATGCCGGTATCGTGCACTTCTAGTCTGACCCGGTCGCCGACGACACAGCACGCGAGGCGGATGGAACCACGCTCGGTGTACTTGATGGCGTTCTCGACCAGGTTGCGGACCATCCGGCCGAGCAGAAGCTGGTCGCTGTGGACGGATACATCGCACGTGCGGTCCACCTCGAAGTTCAGCCCCTTCGCGTGGGCTATCGGCGTGAACGAGGCGCCGATGTTGTCGAGCATCGGACCGACAAGGAAGTTTTCAAGTGTCGGCTGCATTACGCCAGCTTCAAGGCGCGAGACATCGAGCAGGCTGTCCAGCAGCCCCTTGAGAACCGTGAGGTTGTGCTCCAGCGTATCCAAGGCTTTTGCGCCATGATCGGTCTGCACCTGGGGACGCAAAGCGCTGACGAAAAGGAAAAGCGACTGCAAGGGCTGACGCAGATCGTGGCTCGCCGCCGCCAGGAACTTAGATTTCGCCAAATTGGCCTGCACGGCCTCTCGTTGGGCGATGCGCAATTCCTGCTCCATCCGCTGGCGCTCGGAGATGTCATGGAAGGTGGCGACCGCCATCCTCGTCCGCTCGCCCGGATCCCGTATTGGTGCAGCACTCACGAGCAGGGTGGTGAGGCTCCCGTCACCGCGGCGGTAAAGCATTTCTTCGTTGCGGACCGTCTCCTCCCGCAGCGCTCGGGCCAGGGGGTACTCCTCGGCTCGGTACGGGGAACCGTCTGGGTGGACAGCCCCATAGGCGACGTAATCGTCCATGGTCCG
>DATJKV010000419.1:0-5462 GCA_035491155.1 Magnetospirillum sp.
GTGGGCGTGCTGCACGTGCACGACCTGCTGCGCTCGGGCGTGGCCTGACGGTGGGAGGCGCCCCGTGAGCCTGCACGCCGACGCCGACCTGCGCCCGCCGCGCCCGCCGCGGCCCGCCCGGCGTCGCCCGGGCACGGCCCACCCGGTGCAGACCGGCGGCCATCACCGTTATTCCCGCTTCGTCGGCACCATGAAACTGGTGTTGCCATCGGTGGCGGCGGTCATCCTCGGCCTGGTGATCGCCTGGCCCGAGCTGACCTCGCATGACGACAAGTTCAAGATCGGCTTCGCCCAACTCTCGCCCAATTCGGTCGAGAACCTGTCCATGGTGAACGCCCGTTTCTTCGGCATCAACCGGCGCAACCAGCCGTTCACCGTGACCGCCGACGTGGCCACCGAAGACGAGCCAGGTTCAGGGCTCATCGTGCTCGACCAGCCCAAGGCCGATTTCCTCAGCCCTTCGGGCAAGGGCATCTACGTGGAATCGCGGCGGGGGTTCTATAACCAGAAGACCCAGTTGCTCGACCTGGAGGGCGAGGTCAATTTGTACCACGAGGATGGATACGAGATGCACACCGAGAAGGCGCGCGTCGACCTCAAGGCCTCCACCGCCGAGGGCCATGTGCCGGTGACCGGGCACGGGCCGCAGGGCAAAATCGACGGCGAGGGCTTCCGCATTCTCGACAAGGGACAGCAGGTGGTGGTGACCGGCAGGTCCAGCATGAATTTGAAGGGGGCTGGCTCGAAATGATGCGCGCGACGGGAGCGGTGGCCGCCCTGGCCCTGATGCTGGCGCTGGCCTCGGGCCAGGCGGCGGCGCAGGGCTTCAACATGAGCGAGGGCAACGACAACCCCATTCAGGTCTACGCCGACGACGGCATCGAATGGGTGTCGGAAGCCAACCGCGTGGTGGCGCGCGGCAATGCCAAGGCCATTCGCGGCAATGTCACCGTCAATGCCGACACGCTGACCGCCTATTACCGCCAGGGCCCCAGTGGCAACGAGATCTGGCGCCTGGACGCCGACGGCAACGTCACCATCACCACTCCCACCGAGACCGCCACGGGTTACAAGGGCACCTACGACCTGGACAAGGCCATCTTCGTGCTGCGCGGCACGCCGGCCAAGCTGGTCACGCCCACCGACGTGGTCACCGCCAAGGACACCTTGGAATACTGGGAGGCGGATCACATGGCGGTGGCGCGCGGCGACGCCTATGCCAGCTCGAACAATGAAAAGAGCATCAAGGCCGACGTGCTGACCACCCATTTCAAGGACAAGGACGGCACTGGCACCGGCGCCAAGCCGGGGGCCAAGCCGGCGGCGAAACCGGCGGTCAAGTCCAAGGCCGGTGGCGACAAGGACGGCGGCAGTCTCGAGCTTCAGCGCGCCGACGCCTACGGCCACGTGGTGCTGACCACCCCGCAGGAAGTGGTGACCGGGGATCGTGGCGACTATAACGTGGAAACCGGTATCGCCACGGTGACCGGTTCGGTTAAACTCACCCGCGACGGCAACGAGCTGAACGGCGGCTTCGCTCACGTCAACCTCAATACCGGGATCAGCAAGCTGTTCGGCGCCGCTCCCGGCGGCAAGGGCGAGACTCGGGCGCACGGCACCTTCACCCCCGACAAGCAGGATCCGGACAAGCGCAAGGCCGTGTTCCAGGGGGCGGGGCCCAGCAAGGGCGATGCCGACGTCGACGCCGAAGACAAGGCCAGCAAGGACGGAAGGCGCTAGGGGACATGCGCATGAATGCCATAGACTCCACCGAACGGACGGAAGACCTGTCCGCCGACCTGCGTCCGGCAGTGGGCACCACGGGCCTCAAGGCCCGCAACATCGGCAAGAATTTCAAACGCCGCACCGTGCTGCGCGACGTCTCGATCAGCGTTCAGCGCGGCGAGGCGGTCGGCCTGCTGGGTCCCAACGGCGCCGGCAAGACCACCTGTTTCTATTGCATCACCGGGCTGATCAACCCCGATGACGGCGCCATCGAGCTGGACGGGCACGACATCACCGGCCTGCCCATGTATCGCCGCGCCCGCCTGGGCATCGGCTACCTGCCGCAGGAGGCGTCCATCTTCCGCGGCCTCACCGTCGAGGGCAACCTGATGGCGGTGCTGGAAGTGGTGGAATCCGACCGTGACGCCCGCCAAGCCCGGTTGGACGAGCTGCTCAACGAATTCGGCGTGTCGCACCTGCGCCGCGCCCCGGCCATGGCGCTGTCGGGCGGCGAGCGTCGCCGCGTGGAAATCGCCCGCGCGCTGGCGTCCAAGCCCCATTTCATCCTGCTGGACGAGCCGCTGGCCGGCATCGATCCCATTGCGGTGTCGGACATTCGCGACTTGGTGGCCCATCTCAAGCATCGCGGCATCGGCGTGCTGATCACTGACCACAACGTCCGCGAGACTCTGGAAATCATCGACCGCGCCTACATCCTGCACGACGGCGTCGTGCTGATGGAAGGCGCACCCGAGGAAATCGTCGCCCACGAAGGGGTGCGAAAGGTTTACCTCGGCGAGAATTTCAGCCGCTGATCCAATCACAGACCGGAAGATCATCGGCCATGGCGCTCTCCCCCCGGTTGGATCTCCGCCAGACACAGGCTCTGGTAATGACCCCGCAGTTGCAGCAGGCCATCAAGCTGCTGCAACTGTCCAACCTGGAACTGGTCGCCTTCATCGATCAGGAGCTGGAGCGCAACCCGCTGCTGGAGCGGGAGGACGGCGACCGGGTCGATGGGCAGGATTCCGAGCCCGCCGAAATCGATCCGCGGGAGGCCGCCGGCCCCGACGAGGCGCCGCTGCTCGACGACACGGGCGCCAATTCGGCCGCCGAGGCCATGGACGTCGACTACGACAACGTCTTCAACAATGACAGCGCCGCCGATTCTGCCGATGCCGAGGCGTTCGGCCAGTGGAGCCGCACCGGTGGCTCGGGCGGCTTCGAGGACGGCGAGGCCAACCTGGAGCAGACCCTGGCGGGCGAGCTCGGCTTGCGCGACCATCTGGTCGCCCAGCTCAACATGGACATCCTCGATCCCGCCGACCGGCTGATCGGCCTGCACCTGATCGAGATGCTGGACGAGTGCGGCTACCTGGTGGGCGATCTGGCCGAGGTGGCGGCCAAGCTGTCCTGCTCGCTGGAGCAGGTGGAATTGGTGCTCAAGCGCATGCAGCGCTTCGATCCGGTCGGCGTGTTCGCCCGTTCCTTGAGCGAATGCCTGGCGCTGCAATTGGCCGAGCGCGATCGCCTGGACCCGGCCATGCAGGCGCTACTGAACAATCTGGAAATGCTGGCGCGGCGCGATCTCGCCGGCTTGATGAAGGTATGCGGCATCGACGCCGAGGACTTGGCCGAGATGATCGGCGAGATCAAGGCGCTCGACCCCAAGCCGGCACTCAAGTTCGACCATGCGGTGGCCCAGCCGGTGACCCCGGACGTGCTCATGCGTCGTGCCCAGGATGGTTCGTGGCTGGTGGAGTTGAACTCGGACACCCTGCCGCGTGTGCTGGTCAACGCCCGCTATTACGCCAAGGTGTCGGGTTCGGCCCGCAACAAGGACGAGAAGACCTACCTGTCCGAGCGCTTCCAATCGGCCAATTGGCTGGTGAAGTCGCTGCATCAGCGCGCGACCACCATCCTGAAGGTGGCCTCCGAGCTGGTGCTCCAGCAGGACGCCTTCTTCCGCCATGGCGTGCAGCATCTGAAGCCCCTGGTGCTGCGCGACATCGCCAACGCCATCGGCATGCACGAAAGCACCGTCAGCCGGGTGACGTCGAACAAATACATCGCCACGCCGCGCGGCATCTACGAGCTGAAGTACTTCTTCACCCAGGCCATCGGTGCCAATGACGGCGGCGACGCCCATTCGGCCGAGGCGGTGCGCCACCGCATCAAGGCGCTGATCGATGCCGAGGGCAAGGCGGTACTGTCCGACGACCGCATCGTCGAGATTCTCAAGTCTGAAGGCATCGACATCGCCCGGCGCACGGTGGCAAAATATCGCGAGGGCATGAACATACCGTCCTCGGTGCAGCGTCGGCGCGAGAAGTCGCTGGGCGTGTAGCCGAAGGTCATGCGCCGGGGCGATACTTGACTCCGGCGAGGTGCGGAACTATGTTCCGGCCCTCCCTTGGACCGGTCCGACGGGATGGCTGTAGACACGACCACAAGTGACCGGATGCGGATGGGCAGGATCCGCTTGGAGCCCAACAGAGGGTTGCTTTTCATGGACATCGCCGACCTCATTACTCCGGCTGCCGTCATTCCCAATCTGCGCGCCACTTCGAAAAAGCAGGCGCTGCAGGATTTGGCCAAGAAGGCGGCCGAGCTTACCGGCCTGAACGAGCGCGCCGTGTTCGAGGTGCTGCTTGAGCGTGAGCGGCTGGGAACCACCGGCGTCGGCAACGGCATCGCCATTCCCCACGGCAAGCTGCCACAGCTGGACCGCCTGTACGGCCTGTTCGCCCGGCTGGAGCGGCCCATCGGCTTCGAATCCATCGACGAGCAGCCGGTGGACCTGATCTTCCTGCTGCTGGCCCCGGAATCGGCTGGTGCCGACCACCTGAAGGCGCTGGCGCGCGTTTCCCGCCTGCTGCGTGACAAGGGCGTGTGCGAGAAGCTGCGTGGCACCGACAATTCTGACGGCCTCTATGCCTTGCTGACCGAATCGCCGGCCAGCCGGGCCGCCTGAAGCTTTCCGCTTAAGTCGTTCGTCAACTGTGACATCAGGGGTTCGCCCCTGTTCTTGTCCGTTGAAAAGAGCTAGAAAGGGCGCATGAGGACGCTCTACCACCATCCGCTCTGCCCGTTCTCGCGCAAGGTCCGCGTGGTTCTGGCTGAAAAGAAGCTGGAATTCGAAGGGCACCTGGAACGCTACTGGGAGCAGCGGGACCAATTCGTCGCACTTAATCCAGCGTCCGAGGTCCCGGTGCTGGTGGAAGAGGGCGGCACCGTGCTGGCCGATTCCATTGCCATCTGCGAATACCTGGACGAGGTCCACCGCGAGCCGCCGCTGCTGCCGGCCGAGCCGGAGGCCCGTGCCGAGGTGCGCCGTCTGGTGGGCTGGTTCGACGTCAAGTTCCACCGCGACGTCACCGTTAATCTGGTGGGCGAGAAGGTGCATAAGCGTCTGACCAGCGCCCATTCCGCTCCCGATTCCCGCCTGATCCGCGCCGGCTTTGCCGCGATCCACCAGCATCTGGACTACATCGGCTGGCTGACCGAGCGGCGCACCTGGCTGGCCGGCTCGGTCTATTCCATGGCCGACATCGCCGCCGCGGCGCAGATTTCCTGTGTCGACTACATCGGCGACGTGCCGTGGGAGAACCACCCCGGCGCCAAGGACTGGTACGCCCGCGTCAAGTCCCGCCCCAGCTTCCGCGCGCTGCTGGCCGACCATCTGCCCGGCGTGCCGCCGCCGCGCCATTACGCGGATCTGGATTTTTAGGCCCTCA
>DATJKV010000420.1:0-2305 GCA_035491155.1 Magnetospirillum sp.
GTGCAATCATCTTTGCATCAGAATGGCACAGGTGGGAGGTCAAGTATAGGTATATTTACATGGTTTCTAGAAATGCTACTAATGCGCTGATGTCGCTTGGCAATTCGCTCACGAAACGGACTACCTCGCCGGTGGAAGGATGTTTAAACCCGAGTAGGTAGGCATGCAAAACTTGGCGGGGGAACCCTGCCAGCCGACGTCGGCCTTCATCCGGTATAGCTTTGAGCTTTGCCGCACGCGAGCGACCGTAAGTCTGATCCCCCACAAGGGGATGGCCAATGGACGTCATGTGCACGCGGATTTGGTGGGTGCGCCCGGTGGATAGCCGGCACTCCACCAAGCTAATGGCCCCCGAGGCGTACGGTCTGATCACTCGATAGCGGGTGTGCGCGTGCTTTCCGCCATGAGTCACGATCGCCATTTTCTTTCGGTCTTGGGGTGAACGCCCGATATTTCCCTCAATTTCACCTTGTGCGGGAGAAGGTACCCCCCACACCATCGCCTTATACGCGCGCTCCAGCGAGTGGCTGGCGAATTGTTCCGACAGCGCATGGTGGGCGCGGTCATTCTTGGCTACCACCAGCAACCCGCTGGTATCCTTGTCGATCCGGTGCACGATGCCGGGACGCTTCACCCCGCCGATGCCCGACAGCGAATCACCGCAATGGGCCAGAAGTGCGTTGACCAAGGTCTGGTCGGGGCTGCCGGGCGCGGGATGCACGACCATGCCGGCCGGCTTGTCGATGACGATCAGGTCGTCATCCTCATAGACCACCGCCAGGGCGATGTGCTGGGCTTCCGGTTCGGCCGGCTGGTCGGGTGGCAGGGTCACGGCGTATTCCTGGCCGGCTTTGACCTTGGCCGAGGCGTCGGCTATGGTCGCGGAGCCCAGGTCCACCTGTCCCAGCTCGATCAACTGCTTGATGCGGGTGCGCGACAGATCGGGCAGGCGCGCCGACAGCCATTTGTCCAGCCGCTGGCCGGTTTCCTCGGGAGCGACGGGGGCGGGGGACAGCAAAGTGGGTTCGGGCGGCATCGGGCTTCTCGACAGGTTCAATGCGGGGATTGAAGTGCAAGGCATCAAGGCGATCAAGGCTCTGGTTGTTTTCATGGGCCTATTGTTGGTCACCGGCCTGGCCGTGCTGGGCTGGGGCCTGTCCAATACCGCCGGCAAGGTGGGCAAGCCGCGGCCGCAGGTGACGGTGGCGGGGGCCGAGTTCGCCACGGTGAATGTGCCGGTGCCCGCCGGCGCCCGCGTCGAGCAGGTGCTGGTGGCGGGCGAGCGCGTCGTGCTGCGGCTCACCGGCGGCGGCGCCGAGCGCCTGCTGGTGCTCGACCCTGCCGACGGCAAGGTGGCGGGCAGCTTCGTGCTGGTGCCCGAAGCTCCGGCGGGACGCTGATCATGATCCTACAGACCGATACCGCCCAGTTGAAGGCCATGGTGGACGCTGCCGAGGCCGCCTGGCCCGCCGAGGCCTGCGGCCTGATCATCGGCCGCGGCAAGGGCCAATTGGTGCGGGTGACCCGGGTGGTGCCGGCGCCCAACCTGCTGGCCGCCAGCGGCGACCGCTTCGAGCTGGACCCGGCCGTGCGCATCCAGGTCGAACGCGAACTGCGCGAGGCCGGCGGCAAGGACCGTATCATCGGCCACTACCATTCCCACCCCGACGGCAGCTCCGAGCCCTCGGCCACCGATCGCGCCTCGGCGCACGAGCCTGATTTGGCCTGGGTCATCATCGGCGTGGTCGACGGCCAGGCCATCCACACCCAGGCCCACCGCATGGATTCCAAGCGCAACGCCTTTCGCCCGGTGCCCATGCGGATTTCCAAAAAAAGTGCTTGCGCGACGCCTGAGCTTTCGGCATAAAGCGGGCCTCGCGCCGAAGACGTCCCCATCGTCTAGAGGCCTAGGACACCGCCCTCTCACGGCGGCAACCGGGGTTCGAATCCCCGTGGGGACGCCAATTTCCATACCTCGTTGAAATCGCTGGGCACTTTAAGGTGCCATGAGACCGTGTGACTCACGTCGGTGATACACGGGGACGCCCCATGGCGGCACCATACCTGCTCAAACGCCGCGCCGGATGGTATCTGCGGCTGCGCATTCCGGTGGAACTGGCGCCGCTGCTCGGCAGCCATTTGACCCGAACCTTAAGAACGCGCGACTATGGCGAAGCCCGGCGCCGCGCGGTCCTCGCCGTCGCCCGGCTGTACACCTGCTGGCAAGAAGCGGAGGGTGTCATGGCCTCCCATCGGCCGCCCTCAGACGGTTCGCTCACCGCCGACGACTATATCCGCCTCGGCC
>DATJKV010000421.1:0-3153 GCA_035491155.1 Magnetospirillum sp.
ACGGGCTGAGGCCGTGCAGGAGGCCGACGCCTATCTGGCCGCCCTGGCCGATTACGTTGCCGCCGAGCAGGCGAGCCATGCCGCCCAAAAGGTGCTGAGCGAGACCTTCGCCGCCATGCGCCCCGCCTTCGAGGCCATCGATCGCAATGCGGCCGAGCAAGGCAGCGCGGTGGTTGCCGCGCTGGAGGCCATCCGCTCGCGCGCCCAAGTGCTGGGTATTGTCCTGGCAGCAGCGGTGTCGATGGTGTTCATCGTCGCGGCGGTGCTGATCGCCCGCTCGGTGGTGGTGCCGCTCAACGGCATCACCGGGGTGATGGGCCGGCTGGCTGGGGGCGAGCGCGGTATGGCCATTCCGTTCACCGACAAGAAGGACGAAGTGGGCGTAATGGCCCGCGCCGTCAAGTTGTTCGCCGAAGGCCTTGCCACGGCCGAGCGGCTTGAGGCGGAGGCCAAGGCCCAGCAGGCCACCGAACTGGAACGGGGACGCAAGCGCGACCAACTGACCGCGGAATTCGACCGCGCCGTCGCGCGTACGCTGGACAAGCTGACCAGCGCGGTGCAGGTGGTGGGCAACACCGCGCAGAAGCTTCACGCCGGGGCGGAACAGACCGCCAGCGAGAGCATGGTGGTGTCGGCGGCGGCGGAGCAGTCGCTCGCCAACGTGCAGGCGGTGGCCGGCGCCACCGAGGAACTGGGCTCATCCACCGGCGAAATAAGCCGGCGGGTGCAGGAAAGCCGCACCATCTCGCAGGATGCGGTGAACGGCATGGAGGCGGCGGTCGGGTCGGTGGCGGCGCTGGAAGAGGCCACCGGTCGTATCGGCCAGGTGATCAAACTCATCAACGACATTGCCAGCCAGACCAACATGCTGGCGCTCAACGCCACCATCGAGGCGGCGCGGGCGGGCGAGGCGGGGAAGGGCTTCGCGGTGGTGGCGGGCGAGGTGAAGAGCCTGGCCAATCAGACTGCGCGCGCCACCGAGGACATCCAAAATCAGATTGCCCAGGTGCAGGGAACCACCCGCCAGGTGGTGGACACCATCGATACCGTGCGTGGCGTCATCTCAACGGTGGATCAGGTGGTCGCTTCCATCGCGGCGGCCGTCGAGGAGCAGAACGCCGCCACCGCCGAGATCGCCCGTAATGTGGGCGAGGCCGCTTCCGGCAACCGTGACGTCACCGCCAGCATTGCCCAGGTGTCGCGAGTGGCCAACGCCACCGGCGAGACCGCCGGGCAGATGAAGGCAGTGGCCGAGGAATTGGGTGTCGAGGCCCGCGACCTGCGCCGAGAGGTCGAGACCTTCCTGGCGCGTATTCACACGTTGTAGGTCGTCAGCCCAGTTCGTTCAGGGCTGCGAGGACTTCCTTGGCGTGGCCGGAAACCTTGACCTTGCGCCAGGCCTTCACCACGACGCCGTTCTCGTCGATGAGGAAGGTGGAGCGTTCGATGCCCATGTACTTCTTGCCGTACATGGACTTTTCCTTCCACACGCCATAGGCCTCGCACAGCGCGCCCTCGGTGTCGCTGACCAACGGGAAGGGCAGCGAATGCTTGGCGCGGAACTTCTCGTGGCTGGCGATGGAATCCTTGGACACACCCAGAATTTCCGCCTTGTGCACGGCGAACAGCGGGAAGTCGTCGCGGAACTGGTGGGCTTCCGAGGTACAGCCCGAGGTGTCGTCCTTGGGATAGAAGTACAGCACCAGCCGCTTGCCGGCGTAGTCCGACAGAGCGACGGTGCCCTCGTCGGTTTGCACGGTGAAGGCGGGGGCGGCTTGGCCTATGGTCACGGTCATCGCTTCATCCCTTCGGCAGGCACGGCGGCTGCGCCGAGTTGTATAAGCTTGCTTGAATAGATCAAGTTACGGTTTTACGGATCGGGGCCGACCTGGGCGCGGTAGGCGCGGCCGGGCTCGCCGACGATTCGTTCAAACACCTCCAACGCCTGGGCGGCACAATCTTCCATGCGGTCCACCAGGGTCTTGAAGTCGGTCAGGCCGGAGGCCTCGACCAGCACGTCCCTCAGGCCACGCGGCGCCGTCTTCTCGTCGAAGGCGCCGGCAATGGTCTGGCGCAGCACCAACTGCACCGCCGACCACAGCCGCCACGCCGCCACCAGGGCGTCCAGGTCCGAGCCCGCCAGCTTGCCGGCCGTGGCCGCCCGCTCCAGGGCGTCACGGGTGTTGCTGGCCAGCATGTCGGGGCGTTCGCGGCCCCAGCGTAGTTGCAGATACTGGGCGGTGAACTCGATGTCCACCAGGCCGCCGCGCAGGTGCTTGACCTCCCAATGGCTGTCGGCCTTGTGCTCGCGCGCCATGCGCTCGCGCATCTCGGCCACCTCAAGCACCAGCCGGTCGGCATCGCGCTCGCGGGTCAGGGTGTCCCTGATCACCGCTTCGACCTTGGCCGCTAGCGTGGGGTCGCCGGTGACCACGCGGGCGCGGGTCAGCGCCATGTGTTCCCACGTCCAGGCGGATTCCCGCTGGTAGCGCGCGAAGGCATGGACGCTGGAGGCGATGGGGCCGGCGCTGCCCGACGGCCGCAGCCGCATGTCCACCTCGTACAGGGTGCCCTCGGCGGTCTTGGCGGTCAGCGCGTTGACCAGGCGCTGGGTCAGACGGGCATACCAGGATGCCGTCGACAGCGGGCGGGGCCCGTCGGATTCGTCTACCTCCTCGGGCGCCTCGTAAACCAGGATCAGGTCCATGTCCGAGGTGGCGGTCATCTCGCGCCCGCCCATCTTGCCCATGGCAAGGACGCACCAGCCGCCGCCCGGGATGATGCCGTGGCTGCGAGCCAGTTCTTCCTCGACCTTCGGCGCCATGGCCGCCAGCACGGCGTCGCCGATATCGGTGAAGGCGCGCGCGGCGTGGTCGGCCGGCAGCATGGTGCGCAGGGTCTGCACGCCGACCTGGAACTTGCGGTCGTTGGCCCAGCGCCGGCTGGTGTCCAGCACCTCCTGGAAATCGCCGGCCTGCGCCAGCATCTTCTCCAGTTCGGCCGTCAATTCCGCCACGCCGGGCGGCGGCTCGAAGAAGGTGGGCGAAAGCACCGCATCCAGAACGGTGGTGTGGCGGGACAGGTGCTCGGCCAGGCGGGGCGCGTTGCCCATGATTTCCGCCACCAGGTCCAACAGCGACGGGTTGGAATAGA
>DATJKV010000422.1:0-3839 GCA_035491155.1 Magnetospirillum sp.
GGCCAGATTTTCGACGACGTGCGCCGTGTCCTGCTCAGTCTCTTGTTCGTAGTGGCGTTCGGCTGGATGGCGGCCCAGGTGCTGCCCGGCCAACTCGACGGCGGCAGGGGCGGCGCCCAGGTGGCCGAGCTGAACGTGGGCGCGGACGTGGTGCCGCCAAGGCCGTAGACATGTGCTGATGGAGTGGCAGCGGGCGGCCCTTGACAAAAGGTGCTGCCTGGCGCCACATCCTGCACATTCTACTTTTTTGGTGGGCTATGCTTTCCAGCAAGGCGAAATACGGCCTCAAGGCCATGGTGTATCTGACGCGGCATGCCGAGGAAGGCTCGGTGCTGATCGCCCAGATCGCGGAATCCGAGAACATCCCGAAGAAGTTTCTCGACGCCATCCTGCTGGAACTGAAGAACCGCGGCTTTTTGTCCAGCAAGAAGGGCAAGGGCGGCGGCTATACCCTGGCCAAGTCGCCCGAGCGCATCCTGGTGGGCGACATCGTCCGCGTGCTGGACGGGCCGCTGGCGCCGGTGCCGTGCGTGTCCCGCACCGCCTATCGCCGCTGCGATGATTGCCGGGACGAGACCACCTGCGCCATCCGTGCGGTCATGGGCGATGTGCGCGACGCCATCGCCGGCATCCTGGACAAGACCACCCTGGCGGACATGGCGCTTCATAAGAAGCCCGAACCCATTCTGATGTACGACATCTAGTCCGGCGCGCTCCGAACGGGGCGTGGACCGGTGGACGCTTACCAAGTGTTTTCACCGGCGCGCCCGTTTTCTCGCCTAAACAACGGCGATATGGTGTTAAATGAAGCATATTCTACCGATGGCGTGAATTAATCCTTTGACACCGGTCATCTGATAAACCTACAAATGTGTAGATTGTTGGTTTGGTGGATTTGGAGGTGCCAATGACCCGGTTCATCGACGAGGAATGGCTGCGGCTGGTCGGGGGCGCGCTGTTCGCCATTGCCTTCGCCGCCGGAATTGCCGCGCTGATCCCCGGCGCGCACGCTGCCGAGAGTAAGACCCTGCTCAATGTCTCCTACGATCCCACCCGCGAGCTGTACCAGGACATCAATGCCGCCTTCGCCAAAGTGTGGAAGGCCAAGACCGGCGAGGATCTGAAGATCAACCAGAGCCATGGCGGCTCGGGCAAGCAGGCGCGCTCGGTGATCGACGGCCTCGAGGCCGACGTGGTTACCCTGGCGCTGGCCTACGACGTCGACGCCATCGCCGCCAAGGGGCTGCTGGACCCGAGCTGGCAGAAGAAGCTGTCCTACAACAGCGCTCCCTACACCTCGACCATCGTGTTCCTGGTGCGCAAGGGCAATCCCAAGAAGATCAAGGACTGGGACGACTTGGTGAAACCGGGCGTGGCGGTGATCACCCCTAATCCCAAGACTTCGGGCGGCGCCCGCTGGAACTATCTGGCCGCCTGGGGCTATGCGCTGGACAAGAACAACGGCGATGCCGCCAAGGCCGAGGCGTTCGTCTCCGCCCTGTTCAAGAACGTGCCGGTGCTGGATTCCGGCGCCCGCGGCGCCACCATCACCTTCGCCCAGCGCGGCCTGGGCGACGTGCTGCTGGCCTGGGAAAATGAGGCCTATCTGGCGCTCGAGGAATTCGGTGGCGGCTACGAGATCGTCGCTCCCTCCATCTCGATCCTGGCCGAGCCGCCGGTGGCGGTGGTGGACAAGGTGGTCGACCGCCGTGGCACCCGTGCCGTCGCCGAGGCTTACCTGCAGTACCTCTATACCCCCGAAGCGCAGACCATTATCGCCAAGAATCACTACCGTCCGCGCGATCCCGAAGTGTGGAAGAAGGTCCAGGGCGACTTTTCCGCCGTCAAGCTGTTCACTATTGATGACGTCTTCGGCGGCTGGACCAAGGCCCAGAGCACCCACTTCGCCGACGGCGGCGTCTTCGACCGCATCTTCGTGAAGAAGTGAGGCGATGATCGGGGCGCGGTCCATTCCCAACAGGGTGATCCCCGGCTTCGGCCTGACGCTGGGGATCACCCTGGTCTACCTCTCGGTGGTCGTTCTGATCCCGTTGGCGGCGCTTTTCCTCAAGGCCGCCGGCATGACTTGGGCGCAATGGGTCGCCACCTTCACCGACTGGCGGGTGATCGCCTCGCTGAAATTGTCCTTCGGCGGCTCGGCCATCGCCGCCGCCCTCAACGCCGTGTTCGGCCTGCTGGTCGCCTGGGTGCTGGTGCGCTACGACTTCCCCGGTCGCAAGCTGGTGGATGCCATGGTGGACCTGCCCTTCGCGCTTCCCACGGCGGTGGCGGGCATCGCGCTGACCGCGCTTTACGCCCCCAACGGCTGGATCGGCGAGCTGCTGGAGCCTTTGGGCATCAAGGTGGCGTTCACCCCGGTGGGCGTGGTGGTGGCCATGGTGTTCATCGGCCTGCCCTTCGTGGTGCGCACGGTCGAGCCGGTGCTGGCCGACCTGGATTCCGAGGTGGAGGAGGCCGCCGCCTCGCTGGGTGCGGGCCGCTTGCAGACCTTCCGTCGCGTCATCCTGCCGGCGCTGGGGCCGGCTTTGCTGACCGGTTTCGCGCTGGCCTTCGCCCGCGCCGTGGGCGAGTACGGCTCGATCATCTTCATCGCCGGCAACATGCCGGGCGTATCCGAAATCGCCCCGCTGATGATCATCACCAAGCTGGAGCAGTACGATTACCTCGGGGCGACCGCCATCGCGGTGGTCATGCTGGTGGCCTCGTTCGCGCTGCTGCTGCTGATCAATGCGCTTCAGAAATGGCGCCACGCGCGTTTGAGGGGGGCCTCCTAGATGGTGCGGGCGAACGTCACCGAGGCCCGGTGGGCGCGCTGGCTGCTGACCGGTCTGGCGCTGGCCTTCCTCACCCTGTTCCTGGCCATGCCGTTGCTGGCGGTGTTGACGCAGGCGCTGACCAAGGGATTCGACCGTTATTTCGCCGCCCTGTCCGAGCCGCTGACCATCTCGGCCATCCAGCTGACCCTGCTGGTCGCGGCCATCGCCGTGCCGCTGAACGTGGTATTCGGCCTGTGCGCCAGCTGGGCCATCACCAAGTTCGATTTTCCCGGCAAGAGCCTGCTGATCACCCTGATCGACATCCCGTTCTCGGTGTCGCCGGTGATCTCGGGCCTGGTCTACGTGCTGCTGTTCGGCCTCCAGGGCCTGCTGGGCGAATGGATGACCGAGCAGGGCTTCCGCATCATCTTCGCCGTGCCGGGCATCGTGCTGGCCACCATGTTCGTCACCTTCCCCTTCGTCGCCCGCGAGCTTATCCCGCTGATGGAAGAGCAGGGCCGCGACGAGGAAGAGGCGGCGCTGACCCTGGGCGCCGGCGGTTTCCGCACCTTTTTGCTTGTCACCCTGCCCAATGTGCGGTGGGGCCTTCTCTATGGCGTGCTGCTGTGCAACGCGCGCGCCATGGGCGAATTCGGCGCGGTGTCGGTGGTGTCCGGCCACATCCGCGGCCTGACCAACACCATGCCGCTGCATGTGGAGATCCTCTACAATGAATATGATATCGTCGGAGCGTTCGCGGTCGCGTCTCTCCTCGCTCTCTTGGCCCTGGTCACGCTCGGGGCAAAATCCCTGCTCGAGTGGCGATACCGCGACGAAATCGCTGCAAACCACCGGGTCTGACATGTCGGGCAACATGATCGAGGTCCAGGGCCTGACCAAGCGCTTCGGGGGCTTCACCGCCCTTGACGACGTCTCGCTGTCGGTGCCCAAGGGCAAGCTGGTGGCGCTGCTGGGCCCGTCGGGCTCGGGCAAGACCACGCTGCTGCGCGTCATCGCCGGGTTGGAGGTGCCCGACGGCGGCACGGTCCTGTACCGGGGCCA
>DATJKV010000423.1:0-2805 GCA_035491155.1 Magnetospirillum sp.
TCACCG
Organism: Magnetospirillum sp.; assembly: GCA_035491155.1. Classification (GTDB taxonomy): domain Bacteria; phylum Pseudomonadota; class Alphaproteobacteria; order Rhodospirillales; family Magnetospirillaceae; genus Magnetospirillum. The sequence goes on from DATJKV010000423.1 coordinate 7, forward strand.
ACCGCCTGATGCTGGAACGCATCCTGCGCAATCTGGTGGGCAACGCCATCCGCTATACCAAGGTGGGCAAGGTGCTGATCGGGGCGCGGCGTTGGGGCGACGGAGTCCGCATCGAGGTGGGTGATACCGGGCCGGGCATCGCACCGGAGGATTTGCACCGCATCTGGGACGAGTTCTATCAGGTGGGCAATGTCTCGCGCGATCGCCGCGAAGGACTGGGGCTGGGATTGTCCATCGCCCAGAAGCTGGCCCGCACGCTGGAGCACCAGCTGTGGGTCCGCTCGACGGTGGGCCGGGGCACTATGTTCAGCCTGATCCTGGGGCTCGGCCGGTTGACGGTCGGCCAGGAACCGTCATACTCGCCGCCATGACCTATGTTCTCGTCGCGGTGGGAAGCGCGCTGGGCGGCACGCTGCGTTTTTGGCTGTCAGGCCTAGTCGCCAACTGGGTGGGCCAGACCTTCCCTTGGGGTACGCTGGTGATCAATGTCACCGGCTCGTTCGCCATTGGCCTGTTCGGAACGCTGACCGCGCCGGATGGGCGGGTGTTCGTGCCGGGCGAGTGGCGCCAGTTCTTCATGGTGGGAATCTGCGGCGGCTACACCACCTTCTCGTCCTTCAGCCTGCAGACCCTGACGCTGGCCCAGGACGGCGAATGGCTTTGGGCCGGCTTGAACATCGGCCTGTCGGTCGTGCTGTGCCTCTTGGGAGTCTGGCTGGGCCATTCCGGCGCCGTGCTGTTGAATCGTTAGGAGGGCAAGCCATGCAGCTGCCAAGGGATTGCGTCCTGCTCCGCATCTTCGTCGGCGAAAGCGAGCGCGACGGCCATAGCCCGCTGTACGAGGCCATCGTCATGAAGGCCAAGGAATTCGGCTTGGCCGGTGCCACCGTGCTGCGCGGCCCGCTGGGCTTCGGCCGCTCCAGCCGCATCCACTCGGCCAAGATCCTGCGCCTGTCCGAGGACCTGCCCATGGTCATCGAGATCGTCGACGAGACGGCCAAGGTGCAGTCCTTCCTCGACCAGCACGGCGCCATGCTGGGCAATGGCCTAGTAACGCTGGAGAAGGTTCAGGTGATCCAGTACGGCTAGGCCGCCTTTTCCGCCCATTTCCGCGCCAGCACCGCGCATACCATCAGTTGGATCTGGTGGAACAGCATCAGTGGCAGCACGACCATGCCCGCGGTGGCGGCCGGAAACAGCACGCTGGCCATGGGGGCGCCGGTGGCCAGGCTTTTCTTCGAACCGCAGAACACGATGGCAATCTGGTCCGGGCGGGAGAAGCCGAGCCGGCGCGACCCCCAGCCGGTGGCCCACAGCACCAAGGCAAGGAACACTCCTTCGACCACCACCATGGCGACCAGGGCCGGCACCGACAATTGGCTCCACAACCCGTGGGACACCGCTTCCGAGAAGGCGCCATAGACCACCATCAGGATGGAGCCGCGGTCGACGAAGCCCAGCGCCTTCTTGTTGCGCCCAGCCCAGGCACCGATCAGCGGCCGCAAGCTGTGGCCCACCACGAACGGGGCCAGGATCTGCAGGGCGATGGTCTGGATGGAGTCCAGCGATACGCCGCCGCTTTGCGCCCCCATCAGCAGCCCCACCAGCAATGGCGTCAGCACCACGCCCATCAGGTTCGAGGTGGAGGCCGAGCAGATGGCTGCCGACACGTTGCCGCCGGCGATGGAGGTGAAGGCGATGGACGACTGCACCGTGGACGGCAGGCAGCTCAGGAAAAGGATGCCGATGGCGAGGTCGTGGGGCAGCACCGCGTCCGGCAGCGCCACCACCGCCAGTCCCAGCAGCGGGAACAGCACCCAGGTCGAGGCGCTGACCGCCAGATGCAGCCGCCAATGGGTCAGGCCGTCCAGCACCGTCTTGGTGGACAGCCGGGCGCCATAAAGGAAGAACAGGAGCGCGATGGCGCCCTTGGTGGCGGTGGCGAAGCCCGCCGCGAAGGTGCCGTGCGCCGGCAGCACCGAGGCCAGTGCCACCATCCCCAGCAGGCCGAGGGTGAAATTATCGGGACGGATTCGGGCCAGCCAACGCATCTCAGCTCCTCGTTCGGGGCGGCGCGACTATACACCCATCCCCCTTCGGGCTGGAAACTGGTTGGCTTCCGTATTAAGAAGGCGGTTCCCGCCTCATTTCTCAGGGATCGCCCGTGAAAGCCGCCGTCATCGTTTTCCCCGGCTCCAACTGCGACCGCGACGTCGCGGTGGCGCTGGAGGCCAGCATGGGGGCCAAGCCGCACATGGTTTGGCACCGCGACACCCAATTGCCTGCCGTTGACCTGATCGTGGTTCCCGGTGGCTTCTCCTATGGCGACTACCTGCGCTGCGGCGCCATGGCCGCGCACTCGCCGATCATGCGCGAGGTCAAGGCGCGCGCCGACAAGGGCACCCGCGTGCTGGGCATCTGCAACGGCTTTCAGATCATCACCGAAGCCGGCCTGCTGCCCGGCGTGCTGATGCGCAACGCCCAGCTGAAGTTCATCTGCAAGGACGTGTACCTGAAGGTCGAGAACGACCGCACGGACTTCTGCCGCTATTACCGCTCGGGCGACGTGGTGCGCTATCCCATCGCCCACGCCGAGGGCAACTACTTCGTCGAGCCGCACACCTTCCGCGAGATGGAAGACAACGGCCAGATCGCCTTCCGCTATTGCGACAAGGACGGCAAGGTTGCGCCCGAGTTCAATCCCAACGGCTCGTTGGGTAACGTCGCCGGCGTCTATAACTCGAGGTTCAACGTGCTTGGCCTGATGCCGCACCCCGAGCGCCTGGCCGAGGACCTGCT
>DATJKV010000424.1:0-7154 GCA_035491155.1 Magnetospirillum sp.
GACGCCGAGGAGATGAAAGGCGGCCTCGACCGCTTCCTCGACGGCGTGCGCGCCATGTAGCGCAATCCCCTCCTCCCGTGCCACGGGAGGAGGGGAGCATTGGAGCGCCGCCCTAACCCTTCCGCGCCAACCTGCCCGCCATACGCCCTTTTGCCGGGCGATGGGCCGCATGCCACCTTTTGTCCGATTAGGTTATCCGGAGAAAGGGAGGCGCCATGGCTTGCGTCCTGGTCACCGGCGGAGCCGGCTATGTGGGCTCTCACGCCTGCAAGGCCCTGGCTGCCGCCGGCTATGTTCCGGTCACGTATGACGACCTGTCCACCGGCCATCCCGACCTGGTGCGGTGGGGGCCGCTGGAGGAGGGCTCGCTGGAGGATGTCCAGCGGCTGAACGACGCCATCACCCGCTACCGGCCCGACGCGGTGCTGCATTTCGCCGCCCGCTCGCTGGTGGGGGACTCGGTCAAGGACCCGGCGGCCACCTATCGCACCAACGTCGCCGGCACCCTGAACCTGCTGGAGGCCATGCGGCGCTTCGGCATCGAGGTGCTGGTGTTCTCCAGCACCTGCGCCACCTACGGCCTGCCCGAGCGGGTGCCCATATCCGAGGACACGCCGCAGCGCCCCATCAACCCCTATGGCTGGTCCAAGCTGATGGTGGAGCGGCTGCTGGCCGATCACGGCGCCGCCTATGGGCTGCAATGGGCGGCGTTGCGCTATTTCAACGCCGCCGGAGCCGATCCCGAGGGCGAGACCGGCGAGGACCATCGGCCCGAAACCCACCTGATCCCCCGCGCCCTGCTGGCCGCGGTGGGCGAGGTGCCGGCGCTCGACCTGTACGGGACCGACTGGCCGACGCCGGACGGGACCTGTATCCGCGACTACGTGCACGTGTCCGACCTTGCCCGCTGGCACGTGGCGGCGCTGGAGCATCTGCTGACCGGCAAGGGTTCGGTGGCCCTCAACCTGGGGACCGGCATGGGCGCTTCCGTGCGCGAGGTGCTGGTGGCGGTGGAGCAGGTTACCGGCCGCGTGGTGCCGCTGCGCCCCAGCGCCCGCAGGGCCGGCGACCCGCCCGTGCTGGTGGCCGACCCGTCCAAGGCCCTGGCCGTTCTGGGGGCCGAGCCTCGCTTCACCGACATCGAAACCATCGTCGATTCCGCCTGGCGCTTCCTGCAGCGGCGGCGGGGTCTGTCCGACCGGAGGTGACGTCCCATGAACCCGCTACGCATATTACTCGTACTGGTGCCTATCCTTGCGTTGATGGCCTGTTCGTCGCGCGTGGTGCAGCATCCCACCCCCATCGCCCAGGCTCCTACCGCCACCACCGCCGGCTACATCATCGAGCCGGGCGACGGGTTGGATGTGAGGTTCTTCTACAACCCCGAACTGAACGAGGAGGTGACCGTCCGGCCCGACGGCAATATCTCGCTGCCCCTGGTAGGCGAGATGCGGGCGGCTGGCCGCACCCCCACGCAGTTGGAGCAGGCACTGCGCGAGTCCTATAGCCGCGAACTGCGTCAGGCGGCCATCACCGTCATGATCAAGGGTTTCGCCGGTCAGCGCGTCTATGTGGACGGTGAAGTGGGGACGCCGCAGATGGTGAACATCGCCGGCAACCTTACCGCCATGCAGGCGGTGGCCTCGGCCGGCGGCTTCAAGCCCTCGGCCCGCAAGGGCGAGGTGCTGGTGATCCGCCGCTCGGGCACCACCCAGCCGGTGGTCATCCCGGTCGACCTCGACGCCGCCATCGCCGGCACCGACACCAGTCAGGACATCCTGCTGCAGCCATACGACATCGTCTATGTGCCCAAGACCGCCATCGCCGAGGTCAACCAGTTCATCGACCAGTACTTCCGCCAGAACATTCCGATTCCGTTCGGCATCGGCTATGGCCTGAACAACTAGCGCCCCTCTCCGTTCGCGCCTGAAGTTCAGCCATTCGCTACCTCGCATCGCGTGGGCCTCCTTGCCACCATCCAGGGCAGCAAGGAGGTCTTCGCATGTGCGGCATCGCGGGATGGATCGATCGCGAGTCGGCCCCCATCGGGCCCGGGACCATCGACGGCATGACCGCCGCCATCGCCCATCGCGGCCCCGACGGTTCGGGGCGGTGGGACGGGGTGGGCGGCGGTGGCAAGTGGCGGCTGTCGCTGGGCCACCGGCGGCTGGCCATCATCGACCTGGAAGGCGGCGTCCAACCCATGGTGGCGCCGGGTGGCCGGGCGGTGCTGGTGTTCAACGGCGAGATCTACAATTTCCAGGAGCTGCGGGCCGAGCTGGCGGCCGGCGGCTATGAATTCTCCACCCATTCGGACACCGAGGTGCTGCTGGCCGCCTACCTGGCGTGGGGCACCGAGTGCGTATCGCGCCTGCGCGGGATGTTCGCCTTCGCCCTGTGGGACGCGGCGCGCGAGCGCCTGTTCCTGGCCCGCGACCGCTTCGGCAAGAAGCCGCTTTACCTGTGGCAGGACGGCGAGGGGGCGCTGGTGTTCGGCTCGGAGGTCAAGGCACTGCTCGCGCATCCGCGCGTGCCGGCGGTGCTGGACCGCGCTTCGGTGGCCGAATACCTGGCCTGGCGCTACGTCCCCGGGCCGCACACCCTGTTTGCCGGCATCCGCAAGCTGCCGCCCGCCAGCTGGGCCATGTGGGAGCATGGCTACCTGACCGAAGCGTCCTATTGGTCGCCCCCCGATGCCGGCGACCGCCCCACCAAGGTGATCCCCGCCGACCCGGTGGCCGAGTTTACCGAGCTGCTGGACGAGTGCGTGCGCATCCGCATGGTCTCGGACGTGCCGTTCGGGGCGTTCCTGTCGGGCGGGCTGGATTCCTCGGCGGTGGTGGCGTTGATGAGCCGGCACTCGCAGCTGCCGGTGAACACCTTCTCGGTGGGCTACGCCGAGGCCAATTACAGCGAACTGAAATACGCCCGCATGGTGGCCGACCAGTTCCGCACCAACCACCACGAGCTGGTCATCGCCGCCGATGACGTCATCGCCGATCTGCCCCGGCTGACCGTTTTCCGCGACGCGCCCGTGGCCGAACCGGCCGACGTGCCCATCCACCGCTTGTCCAAGGCGGCGCGCGAGACGGTGAAGATGGTGCTGACCGGCGAGGGCTCGGACGAACTGCTGGGCGGTTACCCCAAGCACCGTGCCGAGCCGCTGGTCGCCTTCTACCACCGCTCGGTGCCGTCGGCTCTGCACCGCCATCTGATCGAGCCGCTGGTGGGGGCGCTGCCCTATGGGGCGCGGCGCGCCAAGACGGTGGCCAAGGCGCTGGGCCTGCGTGACCCGCGCCAGCGCTTGCCCGCCTGGTTTGCCGCCCTGTCGCCGGAAGAGGCCGCCAAGCTGCTGGCGCTGGAGGTGCCCCAGCGCCCCCTGGACCCGCGCCCGTTCCGCGTCGCCAAGCGGCAGACGCCGCTGCGCCGGGTGCTGGCCTTCGACCAGGCCTCGTGGCTGCCCGACAACCTGCTGGAGCGTGGCGACCGCATGACCATGGCCGCCAGCATCGAAGCGCGCATGCCGTTCATGGATCATGTGCTGGCCGCCAGCCTGTCGCGGCTGCCCGACAACTACCGGGTGCGCGGGCTGACCGGCAAGTGGCTGCTGCGCCAAGCCATGGAGCCCATGCTGCCCAAGGCGGTGCTGCATCGCCCCAAGGTGGGGTTCCGTGTTCCGGTGAACCTGTGGTTCCAGGATAAGCTGCGCGGCTGGGTAACCGAGCTCCTGCTATCCTCGGGCTCGGCCACCCGTGACTGGTACCGCGTCGACCGCCTGGCCCGCCTGGTGGACGACCATGTCAGCGGCCGGCATAACCATGAGAAGGCGTTGTGGATGCTGGTGACGCTGGAGCTGTTCCAGCGGCAATATCGCCTGCGCTGATAGGGTGGCGCTGCCACGCCAGCGCCGCGTACCCCACCGTCACCATCCACACTGCCACCGTGCCGGTGGGCATGTTGCAGAGGAGCGACTGCTCGGTCATACCCTTCAGGCAGACGTAGATCAGCAGGATGTCGCGTACCGGGCGCGGCGAGACCAGGAACAGCTTCCACTGGGTCATCAGCAGCACGATCATCAGGGCGAAGCCCACGGCCCCCAGATAGAGCAGGGATTGCAGATACATATTGTGGGCGTGGGTGATCTTCCACCGCACAAAGCCTTTGAACAGCATCATGCCCGAGGCGTAGCCGTGGCCCAGCAAGGGGGCCTCGGTGATGCGGTCGATGACGTAGGGCCAGATCTCAAGCCGCCCCGACAGTGACAGGATTTCCACCGAATGGCCCGAGCGGGCGAACAGCGACAGCAGGTCCGCCGGCAGCATGGCGGCGAAGCCACCCATGGATTCCAGCAGCAATACCAAGCCGATGATGATGGTGAGCGTCGGCACCATCATCATCCAGCCGCCGCGCCGGTAGGCTATGAAGGCCAGCACCGAGGCGAACATGGCCAGAGGCGGCAGGCGCGACTGGGTAAGACCCGCGCACACCAATCCGGCGATCGTCAGCACGAAAAGTCCCAGCCTGGCCATCCCGCGGGCGCGGACCATCAGGGCGGTGACGGCGAAGGTGAACAGGGCCGCCACCTCGGCCAGCGGGATGGGATGGTCGGTGAGGCCTCGCAGGCGATCGGGCTCGCCGGTGCTGCCTGGGCTGGGCGGGGTCAGGCCCATGGCGAAGGGGGCGATGCACAAGGACGGCAGCACGATCATGCCGGCCCCCAGCGCCACCGCCTTGAGCAATTGGCGCTCGTCCAATACCTGGGCGGTTGCCAGGCCGAACAGCAGCAGCCAGCTATAGGCCACCGCCGCCTGCACGGTATAGAGCGGCGTCGGCGACCACAAAGCGGACACCCCCATCAGCAGGATCAGCAGGCCGGCGAACACCACCGGCGGGCGTCCGAAAATCCAAGGCGTGGCTGACGTCCGTACCAAGCCCACCAGGCCGCAGCCCATCCACACCAGGCCCTTCACCAGCACCTGGGCATCCACCGATTTGTCGTTCCAGGCGCGCGCCCGGAAGTTGGAGTCGGTAAGGAACATCAGCAGCGCCAGGGCGACGATGAAGGCCCACGTCTCGCCGCGCATCAGGGCCAGCATCAGGGGGACCGCCCAGACCAACGCGACCACCGCCAGCGGGATGCCCAGCAGGGATTGCTGGTCGGGCTCCAGCGCCGGCACCAGCATGGACAGTACGAACGCGCCGATGCCCAAGGTGACGAAGGCGACGACCGCCGGGCGGGGCAGGGGGGTCAGAGAGTGGTCCATGGTTTCTCCCGAACCAGCAGGAACAGGGCGGCGAGGCCGGACCCCACGATGCCGCCGGTGATCCCCGCCATGGCGCCGCCCAGGCCCCAATCGGGCACCAGCACGAAGCACAGGGCGACGCCGATCACCGCCGATACCACCCGGCCACGGAACAGCAGGTCAGGGCGGCGCAGCAGGAACAGGGCGGTTTCCAGCGGATAGACGAAGACCACGGCCACATGCACCGCCGCGAACCAGGCGAGCACCAGGGTGGGGTCGCCGTAGCGGGGGCCGTACAGCATGTTCACCAGCCTGTCGCCCAACAGGATCAGCAGCACCACGTAGGGCAGGGTCATGCCTGCCATGGCGGCGGTGGTGTGGGTCAGCGCCCGACGCAGGCCGGTGACGCCGTGGGCGGCCAGCGCCCGGGCGGCACGCGGCTTGTCGAAATTGTCCACGGCGGTGGCGGCGGTGGACAGCGGCTGGGTGAAATTGCGCATGGCCTGGAACAGAGCCACCGGCCCCGGTCCCGCCAGTGCCCCCAGGATCAGCGGCGGCAGGTGGCCGTAGCCATTATAGGCGAGGTTGGCGGCGACCGACCAGCCGATGAAATGGCCGAGATTTCTCAGGAAGGGGCCGAATTCCGGTGGCTTGTCGGGGGGCGGCAGGCGCGGCGCCAGGATGGCGCACAGCAGGGCGGCGCCGCCATTGGCCGCCAGGAAGGCGGCCGCCGCCAATTCCAGCCGATGGGTGACCACCGCGACGACGATGCCGGCCACGTACAAGGTGGCATAGGTGGCGGCGGCCAGCACGGTGGTGCCGAACCGGTCCAGTTGGATCAACCAGCGGCGGCGGAATTCGTAGGCGAAGGTGGGCGTCACGAAGATGGCTGCCATCACGAAGGCGGTCTCCATCCATTCCGGTGCCTTGAACAGCGGCAGGCAGGCGGCGATGAGGCCCAGTGAGACCGTCGACAATGCGGTGGTCCACAGCGAGAGCCTGCGCCAGGCGGGCGCCTCCTGCTGCAGCACCCCGGGCTCGGCGGTGTGGATGACGAAAGGCACCACCACGGCGGAGCGCTGGATGTTGACCACGAACAGCAAGGTCAGCCAGGCGAACGAGAAGGTGCCGAAGTCGTCGGCATCGAAGCCGCGCGCCAACAGCAGAAGGGCGAAGAAATTGGCGCCCGAGATCAGGCCCTGTTCGATCAGCGACAGCGCGCGCACCCGATCGCCGGCGATGCGGGCAACAAGGGTGGTGACGCCGCCCCACGACGAGGCCGGCTGCATGTTCTGGCGCATGCTTATTCCCTGGCTTCTTCCGGAAGGGGTGCGAACAGGTAGCGGGCCATCTCGGCGGCGCGGCCGTAGCGCACCCGGAGCAATGCGTGGAGTGCCCGCCAGCGCTGCTCGGGTCCGTTCAGCGTGGGCGAGCACAATATCAGCGCCGCCTTGATCAGCGGCGGCGACGCCATGGCCAGGGTGTAGGCGGCCCAGCGCAGACGGAACCACTCGCCCTCGGCCATATGGTTGCGGGCGTGCCAGACCGTGCGCTGGTTCTTCTTCTCCAACTCGGCGAAACTGGCCCGCGCCGGATGGCGCACGCGGGCCTTCTCGCTATAGGCGATGCGATAGCCCAGCCGGGTGGCGCGGCGGCCCCATTCCAGGTCCTCGGGCAGGCGGCCGTCGCGGAACGGCCCCACCGCCTCGAACACCCGGCGCGGCACCAGGATGTTGGCGCCCGCCGCGAAATGCTTGAAGCGCACATAGCGGCGGCATTCGAAGCCGAACACCTTGTCGTACAATTCGGCATCGGTGGGATTGGCTTCATCGGCGGCGAACACCTGGATGTCGCCGGCGACGATGTCCACTCCCGTCCCGTTGGTCAGCATGCCCACACCGTTCAGCAGCC
>DATJKV010000425.1:0-5304 GCA_035491155.1 Magnetospirillum sp.
CACGGGGGCGCGTCGCCCCAGGAATGGAAGGTGGCGCCGGCGATCAGGATGTCGGTGTCGAGCGAGCGGGTGATGCCGCAGGCGCTGTCGTAGAGCGCGTTGCGGAAACCCACCTGGGTGAAGATCAGGACGATGGCGACGCACACGCCCAGCAGCGCGCCCACCAGCTTGCCGCCGCGATGGGTAAGCTGGCGCCAGGCCAGGCCGGCGGCGACCCGCAGCATCAGCCGCCGGCCCCAGCGCGCGACGGCATCGCCGGCGACAGCCGCACCAGCACTTCGGCACCCAACACCTCTGGCAGCGGCTCCAGCGGGGTCAACTCCACCTCGACGATGCGGGCGTCGCGGCCGATCAGAATGTCCGAGGACGGCCGCTTCTGGCGGAACACCTCCTGCGCCAGCTTGGTGACGCGGGCGCGCACCGGCTGGGCCAACACCTGGCCTTCGATCACCGCGTCCATGCCGAGCACGACCTTGCCGGCCACCGCCTCGTCCACCTCGGCCACGGCGATGACGGGGTCCAGCGCCGCCATGCGCAGCAGGCCGTCGGCACCGATGGCTTCGCCGGCGCGGGCCTGCAGCGACAGCACGGTGCCGCCGACGGGGGCACGCACCAGCATGTGCTGGAGCTGGACGCGGGCGCGTTCCACCCCGGCGCGCTCGATCTCGATGCGGGCCTGCGCCACCGTATCGTCGATGCCGCGCGTCTCGGTCAGCGATTTCAGCACGTTGTTGGCCTGGGAGACCTCGCTTTCCGCCTGCTCCAGCTCGGCCCGCAAGCTGTCCAGCGACTGCGCGGAGACCACCTGGCGGGCATAGAGGGCGTTGCGGCGGCCCCACTCGAGGCGCAGCTTGACCAGCTGGGCGCTTTTGGCCGTCACCGCGTTGCGCTGGGCGGCAAGATCGGCGTGTTTGGCCCCGGCTACGGTCTGCTCGCGCTGGAGCTCGGCCAGGCGCAGGTTGCGTTCCGCCACCGCCAATTCGGCGCGGCGGATGTCGTAGCCATCCAGCACCGCCAGCGGCTGCCCGGCCTTCACCTTGTCGCCCTGGTCGACCAGCAATTCCTGGATCACCGCGCCCTCGGCCGGGCCGTGGATGGCCAGCACGCGCCCCAGGGGCTCGATGCGGCCGCGCGCCACCACGTCGCCGCTGCCGGCCGCTGCCGGGCCGGCCTCGTGCGAGGGACCGCCAAGCAGCCACCAGCCCAGGCCGACCAGCACCAGCGCTGCCAGGGCGAGGACCCGACGGCGCGGCATCCGGCGCGCTGCGAGCGGAAGAGAAACGCGGGTCATGTCCGTCATTCGGTGATTGGCCAATATTAATGCGAGTGATCTCTGGTAACCCTAAACCGAGGATGGATCAATCCGGAACACACCCCAGAACTTAGACCATAGGCGCAGCATTTGACGGCCTCGCGGAACCGGCGTATGGTGATCATTGAGGGTTTCCTGGGTCCGGCGGACCCGCTCCCCTCTCCCGTGGTACGGGCGAATGAACGAACGAGGCCGGGCGGCAATGCCCGGCCTTCGTTTTTTCGCCCCTTTTCAGCAGGAGGCCACCCCATGACCACAACCGAATTCGAGCTGGCCGAACTGCGTGCCGAAATCGAGCGTCTTAAGGACGAGAACGAGGAGCTGCGCGCCGAGATCGAGGAATTGCGCCGCGAGGCGGACCTGGACGCCTGCCATGCCGCCGGGCTGGGCGCCCAGATCAAGGCGCTGATTGCCGAGGGCGATGCCTGCCCCAACAAGGCGGCCCATCCGTTGCTGGTGCGCGGCGAATACACCAACGCCATGACCGGGGAGACCATGAAAAAGACCGCCGCCTATCCGCTGTACCGCGAGGCGTTCGACGCCGAGGCGCGGGAATTGGGCTTCGAGTCGCCCGAGAACCTGCGGGCGTGACCGAAAAGCGCGGGTTCCGCCCATGAAAAAGGCCGGCTCCCTGGTGGGACGCCGGCCTTCTTTTTTTCCGATGCCGCGCCCTAGGCGCCGCAGCACTTCTTGTACTTCTTGCCCGAGCCGCACGGGCACGGATCGTTGCGGCCGACCTTGTTGTCGACCACACGCTGCGCCGGGCGCGGATTCATGATGCCGTCCACATAGACCCAGCGGCCTTCGTGCTGGCGGAACGAGCCCAGTTCGTGGTGGGCGAACACCTTGCCCTGGAACTTGTAATGGGCAACGAATTCCACCGTGCCGGTGTCGCCCTCGACAGCGCTGTTGCGCACTTCAAGGCCGTTCCACTTGGCGTTCTTGACCCAGGTCTCGGTTTCCTCGCGGTTGTAGTCCTCCTTGGCTTCGGGGGCCAAGGTGGTCTCCAGGTAGTCGAGGTCGGCACGGGTGAAGGCGGTGTAGCGCGAGCGCATCAGCGCTTCCGGCGAGGGAACGGCGCCACCAGCCAGCAGCGGGCCGCAGCATTCGTCGTAGCCGCGGCCGGAACCGCAGGGGCAAGAGGTCATGAGAGAAGGTCCCTTAGAATTCGATCAGGTTGGACAACAGCACGATCCCCAGCGCCGCCGCCAGATAGAAGGCGCCGCCGAGACCGAGAAGGAAAAGGATATTGCCGGCGGTGCGCAAGGGAAACATGCGCCGCTCACGCGCCCGCCGGTCCGCCGAGCGCCGCTCGCGCCCGCCGACCACGGTGAGGAAATAGCGGCCGCCCGGCATGGGAAAGGACAGGCGGATGTTGATGACGTGGCGGCGCCAGGTGACCGGCTTGACCGCGCTCCATAACGCCGCGCGCTGCTCGGGCGTGAAGGATTCCACCACTTCCGGCGGAATCCGGTCCAGCAGCATGTGCAATCCGCCGTCGTTCCCCATAATCCCCCGCCCCCCGATTGACGATTAGCGCTCGCCTCCGCTCAGCCGCGACAGGATGTCGTCCAGCTGTTCCAGGCTGCCGTAATGGATGGTCAGCTCGCCCCCCTTGCCCAGCGACTTCAGCGTCACCTTGACGCCCAGCAGCTCGGCCAGGTCACGTTCCAGGGCCGCCGTGTCGGCGTCCTTGTGGGCTGCCTGGGACGGCCGGCCGCCGGAAGACGGACGGGACTTGCCCTCGCCCTGGGCCAGCTTCTCGGTCTGGCGGACGTTCAGCTGCTTGTCGACCACCTCGCGCGCCAGCGCCACCGGATCGTCGGCGGTGAGCAGGGCGCGGGCATGGCCGGCCGAAATCTGCTTGGTCTCCACCAGGGCCTTGATGGGATCGGGCAACGCCAGCAGGCGGATCATGTTGGCCACGTGGCTGCGCGATTTGCCCACCGCCTTGGCCAGTTCCTCCTGGGTGTGGCTGAACTCGTCCATCAGGCGGCGATAGCCGTCGGCCTCTTCCAGCGGCGAGAGATCCTGGCGCTGCAGGTTCTCCACCAGGGCGACCTCGAGCGCTTCCTTGTCGGAGAACTCGCGGATGATCACCGGCACATCGTGCAACTGGGCGCGCTGGGCGGCGCGCCAGCGGCGCTCGCCGGCGATGATCTCATAGCCGCCGTCGATGGGCCGCACCAGGATGGGCTGGAGGATGCCCTTCTCGCGCACCGATTCGACCAGGTCGGCGATGGCCTCTTCCTCGAACTGGCGGCGGGGCTGGAACTTGCCGGGCTTGAGGTGGGACACCGGCAGGGTGCGAAGCCCGCGCGAGGCGGAACCAGCGGGAGCGGCATTGCCCCCCTCCAGCACGGCGGCCGCGGCGGCAACGCCGGAATCCCCCAACAAAGCGGACAGGCCGCGACCCAGATTGCGACGCTTTTCCTCAGCCATACTCACCCTGCAGCCCTCAACTTGCGTTCACGCTTCAACACTTCCGAGGCCAGATGGATGTAGGCCTCGGAACCGGTGCACTTGACGTCGTAGATCAGCACCGGCTTGCCGTGCGACGGCGCCTCGGAGATGCGCACATTGCGCGGAATGACGGTCTGATAGACCTTGTCGCCGAAGAACTCGCGCACGTCGGCGGCGACCATTTCCGATAGGTTGTTGCGCTTGTCGAACATGGTCAGCACGATGCCCTGGAGTTCGAGCGCCGGATTCAGCGCCTGGCGCACGCGCTCGATGGTCTTGACCAGATGGCTGATGCCTTCCAGGGCGAAGAACTCGCATTGCAGCGGCACCATCACCGCATGGGCGGCGACCAGGGCGTTGACCGTCAGCAGGTTCAAGGACGGCGGGCAGTCGATCAGCACGTAATCATAGGCGCCGACGGCCGATTTCAGCGAATCGGCCAGGCGTTGCTCGCGCCGGCTCATCTCCACCAGCTCGATCTCGGCGCCCGACAGGTCGGTGCCCGACGGCACCACGGACAGGCTGGGAATCTCGGTGGCCTGCACCGCCTCGAACAGCAGGGCCTCGCCGATCAGCACGTGGTAGGAATTGATGTCGCGGGCCGCGCGGTCGATGCCCAGACCGGTGCTGGCATTGCCCTGGGGGTCCAGGTCGATGATCAGCACCTTCTTCTTGGTGGCGGCCATGGCCGTCGCCAGGTTGATGGTGGTGGTGGTCTTGCCCACCCCACCCTTCTGGTTGGCGATGGCGATGATACGGGTGGCCTTCGTGGGGGCGCTGCTAACGCTGTGCTCAACCACGGCGAACCTCTTTCAAATGAAGGATTGCGGCGAGCGAATCCGTTTGGGAGGGGAACCGCTCGAACGTGATATTCCATTCTTTAGAGGCCGTGGTCAATTCGTCTTCCACCCCCCTACCCTTTAGGAAGACGCAGTGACCTTCCGGCAACAGGTGCCGCTCGGCCCAACCCAGCAGCTTTTCCAGCGGCGCCAGCGCGCGGGCGGTGACCACGTCGGCGCCCAACGGTTCCACCGCCTCGATACGGGCGTTGTGGATGGTAACGGAAGTGCCGGTGACCCGCGCAGCCTCGCGCAGAAAGGCACATTTGCGGGCGTCCGATTCGATCAGATGCACGTCGGGCACCCCCATCACCGCCAGCACCAGGCCGGGGAAGCCCGCACCGCATCCCATGTCGACAAGTCTGTGGATAGGTTGTGGAAGAATGGGGAAAACCTGGGCAGAATCGAGGAAATGCCGTTCCCACAGATTGGGGATTGTGTCAGGCCCAACCAGATTGATGCGGGCCTGCCACTTCACCAGCAGCTCGGCATAGGCGGTCAGGCGGTCCAGCGTTTCACGTGAAACGCCGGTCTTGGCCTGGAACTGTTCGGGCGTCATGCCCCTCCCCCTCTAGTGCTCTGTTTCACGTGAAACACAATATATGGATCAGGCAGCGCTGCGCTTCTTCACGTGCCCAAGCAACGCCGTCAGCGCCGCGGGCGTGATGCCGGGGATGCGGGCGGCGGCGG
>DATJKV010000426.1:0-6909 GCA_035491155.1 Magnetospirillum sp.
TTCTTCAGCACCGCCTGGATCTTGTCGAAATAGCCGGTGGGCGGAACGATGACGCCGCCGGCCCCCATCACCGGCTCGGCGAAGAAGGCGGCCACGGTATCGGGGCCTTCCGCCAGGATCAGCTTCTCCAGCTCCTCGGCACGGCGGGTGGCGAACTGCTCCTCGGTCTCGCCCTTTTCGCCGTAGCGCCAGTAGTGCGGGCAGCCGGTGTGCAGGATGCGGTCGATGGGCAGATCGAACGAGCGCTGATTCACCGGCAGGCCGGTCAGCGAGCCGGTCGCCACGGTGACGCCGTGATAGGCGCGCTCGCGGGCGATGATCTTCTTCTTCTCAGGCCGCCCCAGGGCGTTGTTGCGGTACCAGATCAGTTTGATAGCGGTGTCGTTGGCTTCCGATCCCGAGCAGGCCAGGAAGACCTTGGCATCCGGCACCGGGGCCAGATTGGCCAGCGCTTCGGCCAGCCGTACGCCCGGGCCGTGCGCCTTCGAGCTGAACAGGTGGTAGAAGGGCAGCTCGCGCATCTGCTTGGCCGCCGCCTCGGCAAGACGCTCCTCGCCCCAGCCCAGAGCCGTGCACCACAGGCCGGCCAGCCCCTCGATGTACTCGCGTCCCTCTTCGTCGTAGACGCGCACGCCCTCGCCGCGGGCGATGACCAGCGGGCCGGTCTCGGGGTGGCGGGCAAGATTGGTGTAGGGATGGAACAGGTGGGCGACGTCGGCCTGGGCGAGAGTGCTCATGGCTCCTCCGGGGTGGGGAGGCGGAGTTTAGGCCCTATCGCCGCGCCAGTGCAACGGCGGCCCGCGCCGAACTGTCCGGCGTCACACGCGCATGTGGCTTTTGACCTTGAAGGCGTAGACGTACAGGTCGCTGCCCTGCGGGTCCTTGCGGCGGCCCTTGGTCTTGCGGGTGGTCACGAAGTATTCGACCACCTCGTGGGCCTCGTACTCATCCTTGGCCAGGCGGGACATCCAGGCATCGCCGCTTTGCTTCACCTTGTGCTGGGTGAACAGCACCGTCTTGGGCTGGCCGGTGCAGCCCACGTAGAATTCGCCGAAGCTAGAACCGTTCCTGCTGATGAAATCCTCGATATCGCCGATGATCTCGGACCGCGACTTGGCCGCCATGTGTGCTCCCCCAAACCCAAAGCTGCATGGAGCATACGCGGGTATGCCTGATATGCGCAATCGGGTGGGGAGGGGGCTATTCCGCCCAGGTCCTGAACACGCCCTGGTCCAGCCGGTATTCCACTACGCGGTGGTTGTTGGTGTCGCTGACCAGCAGGCGCGCTGGGCCGTCGGCGGCGATACCGGCGGGTTCGGCGGGCAGGCGGCAGATGCGGTCGGTGCAGGCGAGGCCCTCAAGGTCGCTTACCCGTCCAGGCTCCAGCTCGATGATGCGGATGGCCGAGTTGTAGCTGTCGGCGACGAAGACCCGCCCGTCCACCGCCGCCACACCCAGGGGATGCTGCATCTTGGCTTCGGCCAGCGCGCCGTTGGCGTGGCCGAAATCGAACAGGCCCTGTCCCACCAGGGTCTCGACCCTGCCGCTGTCCAGCCGCAGGCGGCGCACCGAGGAAGTTTCGGCGTCGGCGAAGTACAGGCTGCCGCCGTCGGGAGCCAGCGCCAGCCCCGAAGGCTGGGCCAGTTGGGCATTGGCGCCGTCGCCGTCGATGATGGACTCGCCGCCCGCGCCGGCGGCCGGGCGCACCAGGCCGGTGGCCAAATCTATGGCGCCGATCTGGTGGCTGCCGGCATTGGCGAAGTACAGCGCGTCGCCCACCACCTCGATGTCCCAGGGCGAGGCTAACGCGGCGCCGGTTCCCGGTTCGGGCTGGCGCAGGATGGTGCCGCGCACGCCCAGCCCCGCCAGGGTGTCCACCATGCCGGTGGAGCGGTCGATGCGGCGGATGGCGTGGTTGCGGGTGTCGGCCACGTAGATGAAGGTCTCGTCGCAGGCCAGGCCCTCGGGCGCGTTGAAGGCCGCCTCGACACCGCCGTCCACATGGCCCGCTTCGCCGGTGCCATAGCGGATGTATTCGCTGCCGTCATCCTCAAGCACGACAACCTGATTGTGGCCGGTATCGGCCAGCGCCCACATTTTCGTTCCATCGGGCGAGGGGCAGGGCTTGATCTTGCCTGGAAAACGCAGGGAACCACCCGGTTCGGAAATGGGGTTGAGCGCCAGTGGCTTGGGTTTCAACTCGCCTCGGGCAAAGAACTGCCGTGCCATGTCGCCGATGCCCTGCAGCAGCAGGTCCGGATGGGGCTCGCCGGCCAATTCGCCGATGACGTAGCCGTCAGGCGAGATGAAGACCAATGTGGGCCAGGCGCGGATGCCGTACTCGTCCCACAGCACCATGTCGGGGTCGTGCACGATCGGGTGGGTGATGCCGTAGCGGGCGATGGCATGGGCAAGAAATTGCGGGTCGCGCTCGTGGTCGAACTTGGGGCAATGCACGCCGATCACGACCAGTTCGCCAGGCAGGCTCTCCTCAAGCCGCTTCAGGGTGGGGTGGACGTGGTAGCAATTGACGCAGCAGAAGGTCCAGAAATCCAACACCACCAGCCGTCCCCTGAGCTCGGCCAGGGTTAGCTTTCCAGGCACATTGAACCAAGTCAGGCCGTCCCGGTCGAAATCCGGGGCGCGAGTGATGCCGAACATGAACGCCTCGCCGGCTTAAGCCTTCGGTGGGGGGCTCCTCGCCGTTGGGGGAGCCTGCCCGTCCCTTACATAAGGCGGTGCACCCCCGCCGATACAAGGTCTCGGCGGTTTCCATCGCGGCGGAGCGGGCTTATCATCATCCAGTGTTCACCGTTGCGGGGCCCGGCCATGGCGTTCAAGGATATCCTGGTCCATGTGGACAACAGCGCACGCGCTCGCGTGCGGCTCAAGTTGGCGGCCGCGCTGGCGCGGATCGAGAACGGCCATCTGGTGGCGCTTCACGTGCGCGGACAGACCGAACTGCCGCCTTACATCGCGGCCCAAGTCGGCCCCGAAATCATCCAGATGCAGCAGCGGGTCCACGAGCAGGCGGCGGCCGAGGCCCGCGCTCTCTTCGACGCGGTGGCCGTGGCGCAGGGTTTCACCTCCGAATGGCGGGACGTGGAAGGCAACGTGGCCGAGGTGCTGGCGCTGCACGCCCGCTATGCCGACCTTACCGTCATCGGCCAATCCGAGCCGGACGAGCAGGCGCCCGGCATGGCCGAGGCACTGACCCTGGAAGTGGGGCGGCCGGTGCTGGTGGTGCCCTATGCGGGAACATTCTCCGCCGTGGGCGAGCGAGTAATGGTGGCATGGAACGCCAGCCGCGAGGCCACCCGCGCCGTACACGATGCCCTGCCGCTGCTCAGGCGCGCCCGGCGCACCCACGTGCTGACCATCAATCCCGAGGGCCATGGCGACATTCCCGGCGCCGACATCTGCCTGCACCTGTCCCGCCACGGCGTGAAGGCGGAATGCGAGGCGGTGAGCTGCGATGACCTGTCGGCGGGCCAGATGCTGCTGTCGCGAGCCGCCGACATGGGTGCCGACCTCATCGTCATGGGCGCCTACGGAGGCTCACGCCTGCGCCGGCTGGTGCTGGGCGGTGCCACCGGGCACCTGCTGCGTCACATGACGGTGCCGGTGCTCTTCAGCCATTGAAGACCCCGCCCATTCCATGGCAAGAAGGGCGCGTTCCGGGTGCCCGCGAGGGAGAATCGGGAAGGCGGTGAAATTCCGCCGCGTGCCCAACGCTGTGAAAGGGGACTGGGCCGACAGGTGCCACTGGCTTCTAGCCGGGAAGGCGTCGGCACAGGACGATCCTCAGTCAGAAGACCGGCCGGGAACGAAATAGGCTGCCGCCCTGGACAGGCGGCGAGCCGCGTCAACGCATGATAGGGGAAATTCATGCCCGAAGCCGCTCAGATCCAGAACGATCCTGACTTCTCGCCGACCGAACGGGATGCCGTCTATCGCTGCATCCACACCCGCCGCGACGTGCGCGGCCAGTTCCTGCCCGATCCCATCCCCGACGAGGTGCTGGCCCGCATCCTCAAGGCGGCCCACCACGCGCCCAGCGTCGGCTTCATGCAGCCGTGGGACTTCATCGTGGTGCGTGACCGTGGGGTGAAGGAGAAGGTGAAGGACGCGTTCGAGAAGGCCCACGCCGAGGCCGCCATGATGTTCGAGGGCGACCGGCGCGAGACCTATAGCAAGCTCAAGCTGGAAGGCATCCTGGAATCGCCGGTGAACATCTGCGTCACCTGCGACCGCCGCCGCACCGGCCCGGTGGTGATCGGCCGCACCCACCTGCCCGAAATGGACCTGTTTAGCGCCGTCTGCGCCGTGCAGAACCTGTGGCTGGCGGCCCGGGCCGAAAATGTTGGCGTCGGCTGGGTCAGCATCGCCCACCGCAATGAATTGCGCGAGGCGCTTGGTATCTCCGCCGACATTCACCCCATTGCCTATCTGTGCCTGGGCTATGTCTCCCACTTCTACGCCAAGCCCGAGCTGGAAGCCGCCGGCTGGCTGCCGCGCATGCCGCTTGGGCAGGTGACCTGGTTCGACCAGTGGCAGCACCGCGCGGGCGACGAACCCCTGCTGGAGCATTTGTAAGATGGATGTCCTCGCCCTCAAGGTTACCCCCATGCTGGTGCTGCCCGACATCGTGCCGGTGCTGAAACAATATCTGGCCCTGGGGTTCGAGCCGGATGAGGGCGGGGACATTGATTGCGTTGGGCTGCGGGCTGGCAAATCCCAGCTGATCCTGGTGAGCACCCGGCTGATGGAGCGCGAGTTCAAGCGCTCCACCGTGGCGCCGCTGGTGGGCTGCACCGTCCCCTACGTCTACGTCTCCTCTCTGGCCGAGGCCAAGACGCGGCTTGAACCGTCCGCCATGATCGTGGAGGAGAAGGCCACCGCAGACGGCTCGCTGGAGGCGGTGGTGGTGCAGCACGGCCAGTTCATGATCCTGGCCGAGAAGGTGGGCTGACACATTCCGGGGTGGGCGATGCGGTGCGTCGATGCCATCGGAAGGTCATGTTTTTCCGGTTCCATGCGAGTCCTATAATCGGTTTCGACGCCCCGGAGCGGGGGCATGGGCGCCGAAGGCTCCGTTACGGGAAGGCATGACCATGCAGAAGATCGCTTTTGCCCTCGCGGCCCTGCTGGCCGCCGCCGCGCCCGCCGCCGCCGATCCCGGCGGCCACCATCGCGACAACCGCCGCGAGGAAAACGGCGGGGCCATTTCGGCCGCCGAAAGCGCCTTGATCCACGAATACTACCAGTCCCATGCCATTCCCGCCGCCGACCTGCCGCCGGGCATCCGCAAGAAGGTCGTGCGGGGCAAGCCGCTGCCGCCCGGCATCGCCAAGCGCTTCCCCAACGATCTCAGTGCCCGTCTGCCGGCCCGGCCGGGTTACGACTGGCGCACCGTCGGCGCCGACGTGGTGCTGATCAAGGCCGCCACCGGGGCGATCGTGGACATCGTGAAGGATATCCTGCACTAGACCCTGTTGAGAAAGGGAGGAACGTTTCCCTTCGGCGCCGCGTTGACCATCATCATCTGGTGCGGTTGTGGAGGGGTGATGCCTGCGGACTCCCTCGGACGGAAACTCAAGCATGGGTTCCTCCGCTACCTTGCGATGGTCGCCTACCTCTACGTGTGCTTCGCCGCCGTCCTGGCTTATAAGGCGGCGGTGCTGCAAGGGGTTGGCGTCCAAGCGGCGCATTTCGGGTTTGCGGCGGTGAAGGCGGTGATCGTCGCCAAATTCCTGCTGATCGGCGAGGAACTGCGGGTCGGGGAACGGTCGGCGCCACGGATGGTGCTCATCGCCATTCTCTGGCGCTCGGCGGCCGTGTTGTTGCTGCTCGTGGTACTGTCGGCGATCGAGAAATTGTTGGAAGGTCTGGTCCACCAGCAAACCCTAGCCCAATCCTTCGCCGATTTCGGCGGCGGGACGATGGCCGAGATGCTGGCCACGGCGTTCCTCCTTTACCTGATCCTGCTGCCCTATTTCGCCTATCGGCGCCTGGATGAGCTCCTCGGCAGGGGGCAGCTGCTTCAGCTCTTGCGGGCCAGGAGGGCCAGCGGGACCTAGGCTCAGAGGCGGAATTGGCCCGATTCCTGGCGCCGTTTGCGTTGGGGTGTCCATTGCCACCAGGGTGTGGCTTCGCCGGTGCGCGCTTGGTGGATCGCGGCGGCGAAGACGTCCCACACGCATGGGTCCTGGCGGTGGCCGGTCAGAACGTTGAGGCGCAGGTAAAGGTCGTCCGCCTCACAATTGGCAAGCTGGGCCACGGTGTTCACGCCGAGCAGTTCCAGGTCCCGGCGCATGGCCGGGCCGATATTGGCGAGGCGCCTGAGCTCGTCCCCTTTGTCCTTGCTCCCCTTGACCATGTCAGCGCTCCTCGCCCCGCGGGTCGAGCGCCCGTTGGAGGCCATCGCCCACCAGGTTGAACGCCAGCACGGTCAGGAAGATCGCCATGCCCGGCCACAATGCCTGTTCAGGCGCGCTCCACACCACGTTCATGGCGCCGGTCAGCATGTTGCCCCACGACGCCAGCGGTGGGCGGATGCCGAGGCCCAGGAAGGATAGTGCGCTTTCGATCAGAATGATGTTGCCCACCGACAGCGTGGTCGCCACCACAACCGGCGAGGCCACGTTGGGCAGGATGTGGCGGCGCATGACGCGGGCAGGGCTGGCGCCGATGGCGGTG
The DNA here is from genome assembly GCA_035491155.1 of Magnetospirillum sp. Classification (GTDB taxonomy): domain Bacteria; phylum Pseudomonadota; class Alphaproteobacteria; order Rhodospirillales; family Magnetospirillaceae; genus Magnetospirillum. Next base: position 6,700 of record DATJKV010000426.1, read on the forward strand.
GCGGCCCGCACGTAGTCGCGGGCCTTGACCGATAGGGTCTGGGCCCGCACCAGACGGGCCACCATGGTCCAGCCTACGGCGCCGATGATCAGAACGATCCGGCCGATGGCGAAGGCTTCGCTGCCCAATTGCTCAGGCGGGATGCCCAACTTGGCCGGGTCGATGGCCGCCAGAACGATCAGCAGCGGCAGCAGCGGCAGGGCCATGACG
>DATJKV010000427.1:0-2327 GCA_035491155.1 Magnetospirillum sp.
GGCCGAACTGGCGGTTACCTATCTGAACGAGAAATCCGAGAAGTACGTGCGTCCGCTGGCCGAGGGCCTGGATGCGCCGCTGATCCTGCCCATGGACGTTCAGAAGGAGGGCGAGCTCGAAGCCGTCTTCGCCGAGATCGAGAAGACCTGGGGCAAGCTGGACTTCGTCATCCATTCCATCGCCTTCGCCAACCGCGAGGACCTGCACGGCCGCGTGGTCGACTGCTCGCGCGATGGCTTCATGCTGGCCATGGATGTGTCCTGCCACTCGTTCATGCGCATGGCCAAGCTGGCCGAGCCGCTGATGAAGGACGGCGGCTGCCTGATGACCGTGTCGTTCTACGGCGGCCGCAAGGTGGTCGAGCACTACAACGTCATGGGGCCGGTCAAGGCCGCGCTGGAGGCCTCCACCAAGTACATGGCTGCCGAGCTGGGCGAAAAGGGCATCCGTGTCGTCGCCCTGTCCCCCGGCCCGCTGAAGACTCGTGCCGCCTCGGGCATCGCCCATTTCGACGAGCTGATGGAAGCCGCCGCCGCCAAGGCGCCGACCCACCAGTTGGCCACTATCGATGATTGCGGCTCGTTCGCGGCCTATCTAGTCAGCGACTTGGCCTCGTCGGTCACCGGCACCACCTTGTTCGTGGATGGCGGCTACCACATCGTCGGCTGAGCCGCTTTTCTTTTGCAAAAGGGCGCGGAGCGATCCGCGCCCTTTTTTCATGGCCGCAGCCAGGCGAGGCCAAGGGCGCGATAGCTGTTGAGGTCGCCACTCAGCCTGGCCAATCCCGCGTCGGCGACGGCGGTGCGCGCTCTCAGCCGGCCTCGGCGGCCGGCCAACTGAAGGCGGGTGTCGCCCGCCAGGCGCTGGAAAAGGCGCGCGCGCAATCCGGCCTGCACCGGCACCTGGGCCGGGTCGGCGGGCGGAATGGGGCCGTCATAGCGGCGTTCGAGAAGGTCGCGCATGGTGTTCGCATTAGAACATAATGCGAACAAAAGGTCGAGTGCCTACTGGCTGGCCCACAGCACGCGGGCGATCCAGGCCACCTCCTCGGTGGCGAGGCTGCGGCCCTGGTGGGCGGGGTTGAGCGAGGCCAGCTCGATGCGCTTGGCGGTCTGGCGCACCAGCTGCTTGACCATCACCTCGCCCTCATTGGTGCGCACCACCACGCGGTCGCCACGCCGCACCGAAGCGGCCGGCGAGACGATGATGCGGTCGCCGTCGCGGTACAGCGGTTCCATACTGTCGCCCGAGACCTCCAGCGCATAGGCGTGAGGGTCGCTCACCTCGGGGAAGGGGATTTCGTCCCACGATCCGCCCACGGGATAGCCGGCATCGTCGAAATAGCCGCGGTCGCCCGCCTGGGCTGAGCCGATCAGAGGCAGATGATGCGCCGATGGTCCGCCATGGCTGCCGAGGCCGCCGTCGATGTGGCCGATCAGGTCGCCCAGCGAGGCGCCCGTCGCCTCCAGCACCTTGGCCACGCTCTCGGTCGACGGCCAGCGCGGCTTGCCCTCTCGGGTGATGCGCTTGCTCTTATTGAAGGTGGTGGGGTCGAGGCCAGCCCGCCGGGCAAGAGCGGAGGCGGTCAGGCCATTTTCACGGGCCAAGGCATCGATCGCGGCCCAGATGTCGGCGTGCGTAAGCATGGGAAGATCGTCTCTCAATCGTTGGTCGCGGTCAGCAGGAATATCAACCTACAACTCTTGACTCAAGGCCGGGGTGTGCGTCATCAATGTTCACGTTAAGTTCCTTAAGGGTGGGGTGAGCCATGCGTGTGGCCAAGTTTACAAGAAGACCATTGAGCGAAAAATGGACCGTGCCGTTTGCCACCGCCGAGGAGGCCTGGCTGTGGTTCGCCAGGTGCCAGCTGGCCCGCATCGAGGGGGTGCGGTTTACCGCCGACAGTGGCGAGGTGGCCCGCCCCTGCGAGCCGGACGACATCTATCGCGCCGTTGCCCATTTGCAGCGCGGAGGCCGTCTCGGTAGTGCCCATGTGACGGTGCTGGGACGCTTTGGCTGTAGGCTGGCGCCGCCCGATCCCTGGGCTGGCGACGCGCCGGAAGAGGCGCGGTTGTGGGGGGAGGCCATGGGGCTGCTGGACCCCGTGCTGCGCAACAAGGGGATCGTCCTGTGAGTGTGCCGCCTGCCGAGTGGACCCATGGGTTGGTGGTGTTCGCCGACGCCACCGAACTGTGGTGGCTGCGCCTGCTCAAGCGCGGCTTCCGTCACTGCTTCGTCGCTCTGGCGTGCCCCTCCGGCTGGGTGGTGGTGGATCCGCTGTCCCATCGCACCGCCATTGCACATTTTCCGGTTTCCAAGGAATTTG
>DATJKV010000428.1:0-1719 GCA_035491155.1 Magnetospirillum sp.
CGGCCGGCCATGCGCCGGTTCATGGACACCACGTCGGCCGGGGCCACGTCCAACTCGGTGGCGATGGTGGACACCGCCTCGGGCGGCAGGTCGCCGGCATCCATCAGGTTCAGCTTGGCCTTGATGCGGCGCAGGTTGAAGAACAGCTTCTTCTGGGCGGCCAGGGTGCCGATCTTGACCAGCGACCACGAGTTCAACACGAACTCGTTCAGGGAAGCCTTGATCCACCACATGGCGTAGGTGGACAGGCGGAAGCCCTTGTCGGGGTCGAATTTCTTGACCGCGCGCATCAGGCCCACGTTGCCCTCGGAAATGAGGTCGGCCATGGGAAGGCCGTAATGGCGGTAGCCCATGGCGATCTTGGCAACCAGGCGCAAATGGCTGGTGACCAGCTTATGGGCGGCACCAGTATCCTGGTAGTCGACCCAACGCTTGGCCAGCATGAACTCTTCCTCGGGCTCAAGGACCGGGAAGGCGCGGATGCTGCTGAGGTACTTGGCAAGGCCGCCGTCTTCGCCGATGACGGGCAGGGCCGCAGAGATACGCATCGTCAATTCCTCCCACGAGCGAAATGACAGTAGCCCACCAACTGGTCGGGCCGACATGTGATGGAGCCCCACAACGGGCACTCCTCTACCGAACATTATGCAAACATGGCCGCGCCGGGTCAAGTCGCCGCACAGCTGATCCACGGCGCAACACGTGGAGATGCCTGCGGTTGCCTGCCACTGAAGGCCAGTTGGCCGTCTCCCCTTGTGCTCCTACCTTACCATTGGTCGTAGCGGCGGAGGACAGCACTCATGCGGACGGCACCTCTTCGGATCGCCCAAGTAGCCCCATTGAATGAAGCGGTTCCGCCCCGCTTCTATGGTGGCACCGAACGGGTAGTGTCCTATCTGACCGAGGAATTGGTGGCCATGGGCCACGATGTCACCTTATTCGCCAGCGGCGATTCGGTCACGTCGGCCCGGCTGGTGCCGTGCTGCCCCCAGGCGTTGCGGCTGGACTCCAGGGTGGAGAACCGGTTGGCCCATCACGTGGTGCAACTGGAGAAGGTGATGAATGCGGGCGCCGGCTTCGACGTCATCCACGTGCATGGCGACCTGATCCATTATCCTTGGGCGCGGCGCTCGCCGGTCCCCGTGGTCACCACCTTGCACGGCCGCCAGAACATCGCCGATTTGCCCCTTCTTTACCGCGAGTTCGACGACATCCCGCTGGTCTCCATTTCCGACGCCCAGCGGGCGCCCATCCCCTGGGCCAACTGGGTAGGCACGGTCCACCACGGACTGCCGCTGGACCTGTTGGCGCTGGGCGACCGGCCGGACGGCTACCTCGCCTTCCTCGGCCGTTTCTCGCACGAGAAGCGCTTCGACCGCGCCGTGGCCATCGCACGGGCCACGGGCCTGCCGCTCAAGGTGGCGGCCAAGGCCGATCCCGAGGAGCGCGATTATTTCCAGCACGTGGTGCGCCCCTTGCTGGAGGACCCGCTGGTGGAGTGGGTGGGCGAGATCGGCGAGGCCGATAAAGCCTCCTTCCTGGGCGGTGCGCTTGCCCACCTGTTCCCCATCGACTGGCCCGAACCGTTCGGGGTGGTGATGATCGAAGCCATGGCCTGCGGCACTCCCACCGTCGCCTGGCCATGCGGCGCGGTGCCGGAGATCATCGAGAACGGTGGCACCGGTTTCATCGTTTCCAGCATCGAGGCGGCGGCCGAGG
>DATJKV010000429.1:0-4800 GCA_035491155.1 Magnetospirillum sp.
TGGTTGTCGTCCACCACCAGCACCTTGAGGCTTTTCCAGTCCAGGCCGGAGCCGGCGCGCGGGCCGGTGATGGTGACGGTTTCCGCCGCGTCCAGGGCATCCTGGTGGCCGACAACCCAGGCGCGGTAGTCCATGTCGGTCGAGCAGATGTGCTCGATCAGCCATTTGTGCAGGAAATCCAGGCACTGCTTGGCCCGCACGGCGGTACGATCCCCGTCGTAGGCGGTTTTCAGCTCGGTTACCTGCTGGGCCAGGCGGGCATGCATACGAGTGTGCGCCGCCATCGAGGGATAGCGACACGCCGCCAGCATCCGCTCCTCGCGGGAGAAATGATGGGCGGCGTAATCCTCCAGCGCCTTCAAGACGCTGCCCAGGGTGGCGTACTCCTCCTCATCGCCGACCGAGCGGTGGAGCGCGTTGATGAGACCGATCAAGGTCTTGTGGTCGGCGTCCAGCACCGGGACGCCGACACTCATCATCTCGCTCCAGGCGATGCTCGCCATTTTCCGTCCTATCGCTCCAGCTGCGACACGTCGCGCACGGCGCCGCGGGCCGCACTGGTGGTCATGGCAGCGTAGGCGCGCAAGGCCTGGCTCACCGGGCGGTCGCGGTCCGCCGGCTTCCACGCCTTGGGGCCCTTGGCCTCCATGGCGGCGCGGCGCTTGGCCAATTCCTCGTCCGAGATGTCAACCCGGATGACACGATTGGGGATGTCGATGACGATGGTGTCGCCCGTTTCCACCAGTCCGATGGCGCCGCCCTCGGCCGCTTCGGGCGAGGCATGGCCGATGGACAGGCCCGAGGTGCCGCCCGAGAAGCGGCCGTCGGTGATCAGGGCACACTTCTTGCCCAGGCCCATGCTCTTCAGATAGCTGGTGGGATACAGCATCTCCTGCATACCGGGGCCGCCCTTGGGGCCTTCATAGCGGACGATGACCACGTCGCCTTCCTTGACCATGCCGCCCAAAATCTTGGCCACCGCCTCGTCCTGGCTTTCGCAGATCACCGCCGGGCCCTTGAAGGTCAGGTTCTCGGCATCCACGCCAGCGGTCTTAACGATGCAGCCGTCCAGCGCGATGTTGCCGTAGAGCACCGCCAGACCGCCGTCCTTGGAGAAGGCGCTGTCAACCGTGCGGATGATGCCCTTGGCACGATCGGTGTCCAGCGCGGCCCAGCGCTTGGACTGGCTGAACGCCTCGGTGGTGCGCACGCCGCCGGGGGCGGCCTTGTAGAACTCCCGCACCTTGGCATCGTCGGTGCGGCTGATATCCCACTGGTTCAGGGCATCGCCCAGGGTGGGGGCGTGCACGGTGGAGCACTCGCCATGCAGCAGGCCGGCGCTCTCCAACTGGCCCAGGATGGACATGATGCCGCCGGCGCGGTGCACGTCCTCGATATGCACGTCGGCCACGTTGGGGGCCACCTTGCACAGGCAGGGCACCCGGCGGGACAGGCGGTCGATGTCGGCCATGGTGAACTCGACACCGGCTTCCTGGGCGGCGGCCAGCAGATGCAGCACGGTGTTGGTCGAGCCGCCCATGGCGATGTCCAGGGTCATGGCGTTCTCGAACGCCTTAAAGCTGGCGATGGAGCGCGGCAGCACGCTGGCATCGCCCTTCTCGTAATAGCGCCGCGTGATCTCAACGATGCGGCGGCCCGCCTCCAGGAAAAGTTCCTTGCGGTCGGCGTGGGTGGCAAGCGTGGTGCCGTTGCCCGGCAGCGACAGACCCAAGGCCTCGGTCAGACAATTCATCGAATTGGCGGTGAACATGCCCGAGCACGAACCGCAGGTGGGGCAACTCGAGCGCTCGTACTCGGCGGCTTCCTCGTCCGACACGTCCTTGTCGGCGCCCTTGATCATGGCGTCGATCAGGTCCACCGCATGGGTCTCGCCCTTATAGGTGACCTTGCCGGCCTCCATGGGGCCGCCCGAAACGAAGATGGTCGGGATATTGAGGCGAAGCGACGCCATCAGCATGCCGGGGGTGATCTTATCGCAATTGGAAATGCAGATCAGCGCATCGGCGGTGTGGGCGTTGCACATGTACTCCACCGAATCGGCGATCAGGTCGCGCGACGGCAGCGAGTACAGCATGCCGGCATGGCCCATGGCGATGCCGTCGTCGATGGCGATGGTGTTGAATTCCTTGGCGATGCCGCCCGCCTTCTCGATCTCGCGGGCTACCATCTGGCCCAGATCCTTCAGGTGCACGTGACCGGGCACGAACTGGGTGAAGGAATTGGCGATGGCGATGATCGGCTTGCCGAAATCCTCGTCCTTCATGCCCGTGGCGCGCCACAGACCGCGCGCGCCCGCCATGTTGCGGCCGTGGGTGGAAGTACGGGAACGGTATTCCGGCATGACAGCAGGACCTTCAGCAAGGTTAAACGGAGGGGAGGAAAATACCCCTCCCCGCAGTCCCTGCCTAGAGGAATCCCACTCGGTTGCTGGGGAATGGGTCGCCCTCGCGCCCCTTCTCGTCATGGCCGGGCTTGACCCGGCCATCCACAGGCGGTTGTCCGGCAAAGTGCGAGCGGATGCCCGCAGATGCTCGGGTCAAGCCCGAGCATGACGGTGCTATTGGGCGGCGATGGCTCGCCGCTACTGGACCACCGTCTCCACCGGGCGCCGGGCCCAGCGCTTCAGATCCTGCTCGAACGAAGTACCGGTGACCTTGCCCAGCTTGCGGCGGTAGATCGAGACGCTTTCCATCACGCGCTGGACGTAATTGCGGGTCTCGGTGAACGGGATCATCTCGATCCAGTCGATGACGTCCACGCTGGGATCGCGTGGATCGCCGTAATCCTTGATCCAGCGGCGCGCACGGGCCGGGCCGGCGTTGTAGCCCACCAGGGTGAGGATGTAGGAACCCTCGAAATCGCTTAGCAGGTCGGTGAGGTAGGCGCGGCCCAGGCGGACGTTGAAGTCGGGGTCATCCAGCTTGCGCGGGTTGAACTTCACCTTCAGCGCCTTGGCCAACTTCTCGGCGGTGGCCGGCATCAACTGCATCAGGCCGCGGGCGCCCACGGGGGACTGCACGTCGGCGATGAAACCGCTTTCCTGGCGGATCAACGCCAGCACCAGGGCCTTTTCCGGCCCATCTTCGGCGGAAATGGGCGGCACCGGCCAGCCGGCGCTGACCAGGAACACGCTCTCACGGTCGGCGCGGCGCGCCACCGTCACCGCCAAATCCTCGCGGCCGCCTTCCAGCGCCAGCTTGCCCACCAGGGCGCGCTCGCCCGGACTCTGGGCCACGTCCTGCAAGCGGATGAAGAAGGCACGCAGGTTGTCGGTCTCGCCCAGCTCCATGAGGATGCGGATGACACGCACCAGCTCGCGGCTCTCGAAGCGCTTGACGTCCTCGACGGTGGGCTGCGGATCGGCCGGCAACGGCCAATGGTGGTTTTCCAGCCGCGAGGCCGACAGCTGCCCGTAATAGGCGGTCAGGTACTTGGCGCCCTGGGTGTACCAGCGCTTGGCCTCCTCCGGGTCGCGCAGCGCTTCCGCCGTGCGGCCGGCCCAATAGGCGGCGCGCGACTTGGCCAGCGGCGTCGACACCTGCTCCCACATACGCTGGAAGTGGCTCATGGCGGTGTCACGGTCGTCAAGGAAGCGCAACGCGATCCACCCGGCCATGAACTCGGCGTCGGCGTATTGGTTGGCCTTGGCGTCCAAAGCGTGGTCGGCCGCCACCTGATAGGCGCGCGAGATCAGCCCCTTCTGCAGGGCGCGACGGGCCAGGATGCCCCGTTCCTGCCACCACAGATCGGGCCGCACCTTATTGCGCGCCGGATGAGACAGCAGGTCGATGGCGTCCTCGTCCAGGTCCTTCTGGCGGCGCCAGCGCACGCGGTCGTAGATCAGGCCGGGATCGTCGCGCAGCTCCTTGGGGATTTGGGCCAGCAGCGGCTCGGGATTGGCCTTGCCGTCCTGCAGCGCCAGACGCGCCTGGGCCAGGGCGCGATGACCGGCGGAGACCTTCAGCAGCATGCGGCCGGCGGGACCATCCTGCTTGTCCCACAACAGCCGGTCCAGACGCTTCCAATGGTCTTCGCCACGCAGATGCTCGCCGAACAGGGTGAGGAACTGGCGCTCCTGCATGATGCCGAAGCCACCCTCGACCCAACTGGAGCGGATCACCTTGACCGCCTTGTCCTGCTGGCCGCTGGCCAGCAGCGCGCGGGCATAGGCCATGCTGCCGTCCACGGTCACCGGCTCATGCTCGGCGAACCAGGCCAGGATGCGGTCGTTGGGGGTGGCGGCGGTGATGGCTTCCTCGGCACGGCGCTGAAGCTGGCTCATCAGCGGCCAGTCGGCCGAGGATTCCATGAACGAGGTGATTTCCTCGAAGCTGGCGCCCGAGCGGGGGTTTGTGTAGGTGGTCCAACGCACCAGCTTGGCCAGCAGCCGGTTCTTGGACTGCATGGCCATCTGCTCGGCTTCGTCGTAGCGGTCGCGATGCAGCGCCGAGAACACCTGCTGGGTCAGCTTGTGATCAGCCGATTCGGCGAGGACGGGCGAGGAAATACCGGCGACCAAAGACGCGGCGACCAGCAGAACGGGAGCTGAGACCTTCAACGGGGGCCCCTCGAAAACCAATGGGGAATGGACGGGCGCATTCTAGGGAAGTGGCGGAGCCGCGCGCAAGCAGCGCTGTTCACGAAAAAGGATGAGCCAGCTCCGTAAAGGGATGATTAACCCCCGAGGTAGCCCAACCCTTGTGCCGGCTCCAGCTTGGCTGTAATGTCGCCTGCTTTCTGCAAGCCCCCTCATCTTTTTGGGAAACCGGCCATGTTCAA
>DATJKV010000430.1:0-5428 GCA_035491155.1 Magnetospirillum sp.
GCCTTACAGTCGGGGCGTGGGCTGTCGCCGGCCCCCGCCATGTTTCACGCCCTGATCTCTCTCACGCAAGGGACATCCGACCCATGACGATCTTCTCTGCCCGCCGCGCCGCCATGTTGGTGGGCCTGGCCACCGTTCTCGCCACCCCCGCCTTTGCCGCCGACAAGGACCCGGTGGTGGCCGTGGTCAACGGCACCGAGTTGCGCGCTTCGGCGCTGGCCGGCTATCAGCGCACCCTGCCGCCGCAGATGGCCGCCCAGGTGCCCTACGAAGCCCTGCTGGACAGCCTGATCAACAACACCCTGGTGTTCGAGCAGGGCAAGAAGGACGGCATGGACAAGGATCCTGACGTCAAGCGCGCCCTGAAGGACATCGAGCAGCAACTGGTGGTCAAGGCCTGGATGTCCAAGAAGCTGAAGGCCGAGGTCACCGACGAGGCGGTGAAGAAGGCCTATGACAAGTTCCTGGCCGAGTACAAGCCGGCCGAGGAAGTGCGCGCCCGCCACATCCTGGTGGACAACGAGGACGCCGCCAAGGCCATCATCGCCGACCTGAAGAAGGGCGCCGACTTCACTGAGCAGGCCAAGACCAAGTCCAAGGACCCGTCGGCCAAGCAGAACGGCGGCGACCTGGGCTACTTCACCAAGGACGAGATGGTGCCCCAGTTCGCCGAGGCCGCCTTCGCCATGAAGCCGGGCGAGTTGAGCCAGACCCCGGTCAAGAGCCAGTTCGGCTGGCATGTGATCAAGGTCGAGGACCGCCGCATGTCGTCGCCGCCCTCGCTCGAGCAGGCCCAGCCGGCGATCCGCGAAAAGCTGGCGGAAGACACCGCCGAGCGTCTGGTCACCGACATCCGTGCCAAGGCCAAGGTCAAGCGCTTCGACATGGAAGGCAAGCCGCTGGCCGAGGCGAAGTAATAAAAATTTGACGCGGAAAAACACGGATGCCGGCGGCCGAACCCGCCCATCCGTGTTAATCCGTGTCCATCCGTTTCATTTGCCCAAGGGGATTCCACCATGACCGCCATTTCGCCGCTGGCGCCCGCCGCCTTTCCGACCATGCCGTCCCTGGCCGGCGTCCGACTGGCCAGCCATGCGTGCGGAATCCGCTACCAGGGCCGCACCGACCTTCTGCTGGTCGAGATGGATGCCGGCACCTCGGCGGCCGGTGTCTACACCAAGTCGCTGACCTGCTCGGCGCCGGTGGACTGGTGCAAGCACGCCTCGGCCAAGGGCAAGGGCCGGGTGCTGATCGTCAATTCCGGCAACGCCAACGCCTTCACCGGCTCGGTCGGCGTGGCATCGGTCGAGCGCACCGTCAAGAAGGCGGCCGAGGTGTTCGACTGCAAGAAGTCCGAGGTGTTCGTCGCCTCTACCGGCACCATTGGCGTGCCGCTGCCCGACGACAAGATCACCGTCGGCCTGGCCGACGCCCGCGCCAAGCTGGCCGAGGGCGCCTGGGCCAAGGCGGCGGCGGCAATCATGACCACCGACACCTTCCCCAAGGGCGCCGGCATGATCGCCCCCGACATGGCGACCATGCTGTCCTTCGTCTTCACTGACGCCTCGCTGCCGCACGAGGTGTTGCAGGCGCTGCTGTCCAAGGGCGTCGAGACCTCGTTCAACGCCATTACCGTGGACAGCGACACCTCGACCTCGGACACCCTGCTGCTGTTCGCCACCAACAAGGCCAAGCACGCCCCGGTCACCGACGCCACCGACAAGCGCCTGCGCGATTTCAAGGCCAAGCTGAACGACCTGCTGCTGGATCTGGCCCAGCAGGTGGTCAAGGACGGCGAGGGCGCCACCAAGTTCGTGGAAATTGCCGTGACCGGCGCCCAGTCGGCCAAGGCCGCCAAGCGTATCGCGCTTGCCATCGCCAACTCGCCCCTGGTCAAGACCGCCGTCGCCGGCGAGGACGCCAATTGGGGCCGCGTCGTCATGGCGGTGGGCAAGGCCGGCGAAAAGGCCGACCGCGACAAGCTGTCCATCAAGATCGGCGGCGTCGAGGTGGCGAAGAACGGCCAGGTGGTGCCGGGCTACGACGAGACCCCGGTGACCGCCCACATGAAGGGGCAGAACATCGTCATCGAGACCGATGTGGGCATCGGCAAGGGCAAGGCCACCGTGTGGACCTGCGACCTGACCCACGCCTATATCGATATCAACGGGTCGTACCGGACCTAAGACACGCCTTGCGTACTGACGGACGTGGATGGCCGGGCCAAGCCCGGCCATAACGTTTTCTGGGCCAAGCCCGGCCATACCGTTTTCTGGGAGCGTTGGCATGAGCGACGAAGAACAGGGCTGCTGGTCAAAGGCGTCGGCGTGGCGGGGGCATCCGCTGCTGTCGGCACGACTGCGCCTGCGTCCGCTCAAGGCCGGTGACGCGCCGCGGCTGGCCGAGTTGCTGGACGACTGGGATGTGGTGAGGTACACCGCCGCCATCCCCCATCCCTACACGGTCGAGGACGCAGTTTCGTTCGTCGCCACCACCCAAGCCCGCTCGCACGACGGCAAGGGCGTGGCCCTGGCCATGGAACGCACCCTGGACGGCGCCGTCATCGGCATCGTCGGCTTTGGCCTGGAGACCGACGGCACGCCCGAGCTGGGCTGGTGGGTGGGACGGGCCTATTGGGGCCAGGGCTATGCCACCGAGGCGGCGCGCCGATTGCTGCGCCACCTGTTCGCCGATTTGGGCTATGCCTCGGCCTGGGCCGCCGTCCACCCCGACAACGCCGCCTCGCGCGCGGTAATGGGCAAGCTGGGCATGTACCTGGCCAAACATCAACTGATCGGCCAGCCGGCGCGCGGCGAATCGGTCGTGATGCCGGTCTACCGGATCGACACGGCGGACTGGGCCCGCGCCCATGCGGAACGCCCCACCTTGCTGGTGGCGGCAGCCGCTTTGATCGACGTGGACGGCCGCGTGCTGATGGCCAGCCGGCCGGCCGGCAAGATGATGTCGGGGCTGTGGGAATTCCCCGGCGGCAAGGTCCATGCCGGCGAGACGCCCGAGGCCGCCCTGGTGCGCGAACTGGCCGAGGAACTGGGCATCGACGTGGGCGAAAGCTGCCTGGCGCCGTTGGCCTTCGCCTCGCACGATTATGACACCTTCCATCTGCTGATGCCGCTTTATGCCGTGCGCCAATGGAAAGGCACCGTCACCCCGCTGGAAGGCCAGGGGCTGAAATGGGTCCGCGCCGAACGCTTAGGTGACCTACCCATGCCGCCAGCCGATATCCCCCTGGTGGCGCTATTGCGCGACTGGCTATAATGGGGGCCGTTCCCGTCCGTCATACCCCAGGACGCCGGCCCTGACTCGGGCCCCGCCGTCACCCATCTGATCCGGTATGGAGGGCTGGGAGGAGGCGGTCCCATGGCACTGAACACGAAAGAGCGTGAGGCCCTGCGCTTCCTGGGCGTGCACCTGGTGTACGGCCTGGCGGCGGCGCTGACCTTCGGCATCGCTGTGCTGCTGACCAATCTCGGCAACCTGCGGACCCTGGCCCTGGAATCATCCCATCCCGCCATGGTGCTGGTGCTGTTCTTCTTCGGCCTGTTCGTCACCTTCGGCAGCGTCGGCATGGGCGTGGGCATCATGAGCCTCGCCAACGACGACGACGATTGAACCCGGCAGGCTTTGACCCGTCCCCGGCATTTTTTTCCCGTCCGCCACGCCGAATCGGCCCTCCGGCGCTTCAGCGGATTCCGCTAACATATTGATTTATCGTCATTTTCAAATCTGGCACGCCCCCTGCAACAGAGGTCGTGCCAGAGGCTCCATTACGGGGAACCGGAAATGACGGTTTATTCCATCGACAAGCGGACCACCGACCAGTCCAGCGCCATGACTCCCGCTGCCAATGCGGGCAAAACCACCTCCGACGATATGGCGGCCCAATTCGCCAGCGCGCTGGAGAAGGCGGCGTCGATGTTCGCGTCGAACTCCGCCACCCGCTCCCCGTCGGCCGAGGCCGCGCTGAAGGGCCACTTCGATCGCCAGAACAGCGACATGAAGCAGCCGCGTGCCGCCGACAAGCCGCAGCGCAACGACGACAAGCCGGTCACCCGCAGTCGCGACCGCGATGACGACAAGCCGGTCGAGCGCGCCGACCGTTCCAAGGACGACGACAACGACGACCAGCCCGCCAAGGTGGACGCCAAGGACGACAAGCCCAAGCAGGACGCCTCGGATGCCGGCGACAAGAAGTCCGCCAGCGACGATTCCCAGGCCAGCCAGCAGCAGGCCGCCGCCCAGCCCCAGCAGGACGTCCAGACCCAGGCCGTGGCCGCCGTGATCCAGGCGCCGCAGCAGCAAGTTCAGCAGGACGCGCCCAAGCAGGCCGAAGGTCAAGCCCTGGCGCAGGTCAAGGCCGCCGAGACGCCCGCCCAGCAGCAGACCGCCGGCCAGCAGGGCAAGGCCGAGGACAAGCCCGGCGCCACCGACGCCGCCGCTGACGATGCCGACGACGGCGCCCTGGATACCGTGCTGAATGCGGGCCAAGCCAAGACCGCCGCCCACGCCAAGGCCCCCAAGCAGGATCAGGGCCGCGCCAATGACGCCGCCAAGGCCCAGGCCGACGATCTGGCGCAGAGCCTGAACGGCACCGGCGCGCAGTTGAAGGTCCAGGTGCAGACCACCTCCACCTCCACCACCGCGCAAACCCAGCCCGCCTCGGCCGACGCCAACACCGACGCCCAGGCCGCCCAGGGCACCGCCATCCTCCAGCCGGGTGCCGCGCAGGATACCCAGGGTGCGCAGAGCGGCACCCAGGATCCTGCCCTGGCCGCCGGCGGCCAGCCTGCCCAGGTGAAACCGGGCGAGGCTGCCGCTCAGGCCGATGCCGCCCAGGCCAAGCCGTTCGAAGCCATCATGGCCGCCCAGGCGGAAGCCACCGCTGGCACCCAGGTCGATGCCGCCGCCGACCAGCCGCAAGGCCCGCAGCCGGTGGCCGCGCTGGGCAACGTGGGCGGCACCCAGGCAGCGCAGAAGACCCAGGCCCCGCAGGCCGCCCAGGCGCCGCGCCCGCAGCAGCTGCCCCAGGCCAAGGACATCGCCGACCAGGTTAGCGTGCAGATCGCCAAGGCGGCCAAGGACGGCAAGGACACCATCAAGGTGCAGCTGAAGCCGGTCGAGCTGGGCTCCATCGAGATCAAGCTGGACGTGGCCAAGGACGGCTCCGTCGCCGCCACGGTCACCGTGGACAACAAGGACACGCTCGAGCTGCTGAAGAAGGACTCCTCCAGCCTGCAGAAGGCGCTGGAGGATGCCGGCCTCAAGCCCGACAGCAACTCGCTGACTTTCAACCTGCGTGAGAACACCCAGCAGCAGGCCAACCAGAATCAGGGCCAGAACGGCAGCTCCATGGGCCGCCGCCGCGCCCGCCTGGAGGCCGCCGCCGCGGTTGACGCCGCCAATGCCAAGG
>DATJKV010000431.1:0-13374 GCA_035491155.1 Magnetospirillum sp.
ATGTTGAGACGCTGGATTTCCGCCAGGTTCTCCGACGCGACGAAGGCCAGCACGTCGCCGAACACACGCGCCACCGGCTTGTCCAGCGAGGCGACCACGTTGAAGAACTCCTTCTCGCGGGCGAAGAAGGCCCAGGCGGCGTCGCCCAGCATCTTGCGATAGAACTCGTACATGTCGCGGTTCCATACCGCGACACCGGCGATGGCCTGGGGACGGTTGACCAGGATGTCGGCGAAATCGGGACCGGCGGCGGTCTTCACCTTCTTCAGAATGGCCGGCTCGAATTTGCCCACGGTGGCGACGTCCTCGGGCGTACGCAGCGCCACGACGTCCTCGCCGATCTCCATAAGCTGCTGGTAGCTTAAGTGGTCGCGATAGGCGGCAAGCAGCGGCAGCTGCCAGCCGAAGGCCAGATAATTGGCCAGCTCGCGCAGCTTACGCTCCTCGACCGGATCGACGCCGTGGCGGGTAACCTCCACCTGCTGGGTCTTCTTGATCAGGCCGAACAGCGCCTTCTTGGTCACCGTCTCGGTGACCTTGTGCGGGGTCTTGTCGCTCTCGAACAGCTTCTTGGCGCAGGTGCGCACCAGCAATTGCTGGACCTGGTTCAACGATACGCCGCACACCAGCGCCTTGTCGTCGTCGCGCACAGGCTGGCCGTCCTTGGCCTTGACGATGCCGTCGCATTTGCCGCGGTTGGCGACGAAGGCCCGGATGAAGCCGTCCAGCACGTCCGGCTTCGAGATCAGGTCCTGATAGGTAATGGCGCCATCCACCAGGCCGTCCTGCTGAAGGCAGGCGAGCACCTTCTTGAGGCCATCGATGATGCCCTTCTTGGCTTCGCTGTCGATATCCACCGGCGGCGGAAGGATAGGAACGGCCATGACCTTTCGGCCCCACAGGCTGTAAGACGGATGGCAAAGGTTTACCCGGTTGGCCAGCCCGAGGCAACAACCGCCTATTGCGGTTGGTCTTGTTCCAGCAATACCCAGGTAAGTTCGTGCTTGTTATGGAACAAATGAAACAGGCGCGAGCCGGGAATGGCGGCGAAGGCCCGAGCGGTGGCGAAGTCGGTGTCGCCCTGGAACTTGATGGTGCACAGGAAGTTACGCACCAGCCCGGTGGCGCGCCAGCGCTCCACCAGCCCGAGCAGACGCTCGGGGTAGCAGATGATGTCCGAGAACAGCCAGTCCACCGACCCGACGCTGTGCGGGTCGAGGCCGAAGGCGCTCTCCTTGCGCGGCGTGATGTTGGGCATGGCGGCGATGCGCGGGTCCAGCGGCGCCTTGTCCACGCTGATCACCTTGGCGCCCAGGCTGGCGATCACCCAGCTCCAGCCACCCGGACAGGCGCCCAGGTCCAGGCACAGCTCGCCGGGCTTCGGCCCCACGCCCAGGCGGGTGAAGCCATCCCACAGCTTGAGATAGGCCCGGTTGGGCGGCGTGGTCTTGTCCTCGACGAACTGGCATTCGCCGTTGGGAAACGGGCTGTCGCAACGCGCCGCCGCCAGCAGCGTGCGCTCGTCGGTCAGCGTGAACGAGCCCAGCGGCGCCGTCGGCGCCGGCTGGCCGAACACCAGCGGCTTGGCCGACACCTTGGGCAGCTTCTCGACCATCAGCGCGGTGCGGCGGTGCAGACTGGGCGCATAGGGCCACCAGTTACGCTGGATGGCGCGCAGCGCCTTGGCGCCCTCGCCGATGGAGGCGATGGGGATGCGCACCACGTCGTGCCACACGTTCTGCGCCCAGGCCGCCGGCCGCGCCGGACCTTCCGCCAGGAACAGGCGGCCATGCTCGAAGGCGATGTCGCCCAGCTCGGCGCGCAGGTCATCCTCGAACCCCTCGGCGGCCAGATAGCCGGTAAGGTTGGTGGAGATGGGCGTGGGCAGGGCGGTCTCGGTCATGGGCCGGGTATAGCAGGCGGGAGAAGGGTTTGCGACCCCCTTACACCTCGTCTTCGGCCTTGCGCCGGAGATGCGTGTTTTGGCCGACCTCGTCGAGGAAGGCCTGCTCCTTGCGGTCCAGTTCCTCGCGCTCGCGCTTGTCGCGTTGTTCCTTGGTGACCTCGTAGGTCTTCTGCTCGCGGAAGGCCTCGGCCAGTTCGTCGCGAGCCACCTCGATCTCGCCGCGCACGGCGCTGAGGCTCTGCTGCAGCTGTTCGCGCTGCGCCGTCCACGCCTTGAAGAAGGCGGGGAAGGCGAAACCGACGCCGCCCGGATCGGCCGCCGCCGCCTGCTGCTCATGCACCAGCAACGCCTCGGCCCGGCGGATGGCGTCGAGAATCTGGTCCTCACGCGCCTGCAACGCGGTCAACGTGCGACGCTTTTCGTCCACATTGAACTTTGACAGGCGGATGAGGGTCTTGAGCCCCTTGGCTCCCTTCGCCATTGGGGAGAGTCCTTACCGCCGCCCCATGCCGTCGCCGTCGAACGGCATGCCCAGGATCTGGGCCAAGCCGGCGTAGCAATCGCGCAGGGGGGTGGCGTCCCTCTTACCCTGGGTCAGGAATTCCTCGATCATCGGGTAATAGTGCATGGCCTCGTCCACCGCCGGGTCGGTGCCGCGGCGATAGGCGCCCAGGCGGATCAGTTCGGCCATGTCCTCGTAGGTGGCGAGCAGGCGACGCGCCCGGCGGATGAGGTCGTTTTCCTCTTCGTTGTTGCAGCCCGGCATGGTTCGCGACACCGAGCGCAGGATGTTGACCGCCGGGTAGCGGCCACGGTCGGCGATGGCGCGATCGAGCACGATATGGCCGTCGAGGATGCCGCGCACCGCGTCCGAGATGGGTTCGTTGTGGTCGTCGCCGTCCACCAGCACGGTGAACAGGCCGGTGATGGAGCCCTGGCCGGTGCCGGGGCCGGCACGTTCCAGCAGGCGCGGCAGCTCGGCGAACACCGTGGGGGTGTAGCCCTTCGACGCCGGCGGTTCGCCCGCCGACAGGGAAATCTCGCGCTGGGCCATGGCAAAGCGGGTCACCGAGTCCATCATGCACAGCACGTCCAGGCCCTGGTCGCGGAAATATTCCGCCACCGACAGGGTGAGGTAGGCGGCCTGGCGGCGCATCAGCGGGCTTTCGTCCGAGGTGGAGCAGATCACCACCGAGCGCTTCATGCCCTCTTCGCCCAGGTCGTCCTCGATGAACTCGCGCGCCTCGCGGCCGCGTTCGCCGATCAGGCCGATGATGGAAACGTCGCACGACGTGTTCTTCGCCATCATGGACAGGATGGACGACTTGCCCACGCCCGAGCCGGCGAAGATGCCCATGCGCTGTCCCCGGCACATGGTGAGGAAGGAGTTCACCGCGCGCACACCCAGATCCACCTTGCCGGCCACCCGCTGGCGCGAGGCGGCCGAGGGCGGGCGGTTGCGGATGGGGTAGGCCACATCGCCCATGGTCAGCGCCCCCAGCCCGTCCACCGGCTGGGCGAAGGCGTTGATGACGCGGCCGAGCCAGTGGTTGTCGGGATAGACCACCGGCTCGGTATCCTGCACCTCGGTGCGGCAGCCCAGGCCGACGCCGTTGACGTCCACGAACGGCATCAGCAGGGCACGGCCGTTGCGGAAGCCCACCGCCTCGCACGGCACCCGGCGGCCGTCACGGGCGATGACATGGCAGCGGTCGCCGACGGAAATCTGGCGCTGCACGCCGCCGGCCTCGACCAGCATGCCCTGGACGGCGGCGACGCGGCCGAAAACCCGTACGCCGCTCAGGCGCTCGACATCGTTGACGATGTTGCGGACAAGGAATTTCAACCCAAACCCTCCGAAACCGCGCGGCCGGGGCAGCCAAAAACGCCCATTGGATAAAAATTCATCCTTATTCGTGAGGGGCTTACATGCCGGGCGCCTTGAAGTCGCCACGATACCCCCTTATGGTTACCACATCCTCAATACGCGGAAAAACGGGGATATCCCATGCGAGTGTTGGTGGTCGAAGACGACCGTATGATGGCCCAGGTCATCGAGACGATGCTTAAGACCGAGGGTATGGTCGTCGATACGACCGCGCTGGGCGAGGATGGTCTCGAGATCGGCAAGCTGTACGACTACGACATCATCCTGCTGGACCTGATGCTGCCCGACATGGACGGCTATGAGGTCCTGCGCCGCCTGCGGGCATCCCGGGTCGAGACCCCGGTCCTCATCCTGTCGGGCCTGACCGAGCCCGACAAGAAGATCAAGGGCCTGGGCTTCGGCGCCGACGACTATCTGACCAAACCATTCGATCGCGGCGAATTGGTGGCGCGCATTCAGGCCATCGTGCGTCGCTCGAAGGGGCATGCCCAATCCATCATCCACACCGGCAAGCTGTCGGTGAACCTGGATACCCGCACGGTCGAGGTGGCAAGCGAGCCGCTGCACCTGACCGGCAAGGAATACGGCATCCTCGAGCTGCTGTCCCTGCGCAAGGGACAGACGCTGACCAAGGAGCAATTCCTCAACCACCTCTATGGCGGCATCGACGAGCCCGAGCTGAAGATCATCGACGTCTTCATCTGCAAGCTCAGGAAGAAGCTGGCCACCGCCACCGGCGGCGACAGCTACATCGAGACCGTATGGGGCCGTGGCTACGTGCTGCGCGACCCCGACGGCATGCCGGTGCCACCGCCCACGCAGGTGCCCGAGCACCACGCCGGGGCGTAAGAAAATCCAAGGGCGCGAGCCGGCTGACCGGCTCGCGCCCTTTCCTTTGCGCCGCCCGCGCATCGGCCCATCCCCAAAACGAAACTTGACGCTGCCGCCGGCTTAAGCGTTTGTTACCCTGGCATTGTTCCAAACAACCGGGGTCTCGACATGTCCGCACCCGCCAAGCCCAGCGGCGAGCCCGTCACCTCCACGCGGCAATTGGTCGAGTACCTGGAGGCCGGGTGCAAGCCGGCATCCCAGTGGCGCATCGGCACCGAGCACGAGAAATTTGCCTATACCCAGGACGACATGCGGTCGCTGCCCTACGAGGGCGAGCGCGGCATCAAGGCCGTGCTGGAAGGCCTGGAGAAGTTGGGCTGGCAGCCGGTATTCGAGGGCGACAACGTCATCGCCCTGGTGGACGACACCGGCGCCTCGGTGACGCTTGAGCCGGGCGGCCAGCTGGAGCTGTCGGGCGCTCCGCTCGATTCCATCCACCAGACCTGCTGCGAAACCTATGCCCACCTGAAACAGGTCAAGCAGGTTGCGGCCAAGCTGGGCATCGGCTTCCTCGGCATGGGCTTCCAGCCCAAGTGGAAGCGCGAAGAGATCCCGTGGATGCCCAAGGGCCGCTACAAGATCATGCGCGAATACATGCCCAAGCGCGGCTCCAAGGGCCTGGACATGATGCTGCGCACCTGCACGGTGCAGGTGAACCTGGACTTCGCCTCCGAAGCCGACATGGTGAAGAAATTCCGCACCTCGCTGGCGTTGCAGCCGCTGGCCACCGCCCTGTTCGCCTGCTCGCCCTTCGTCGAGGGCAAGCCGTCGGGACTGTTGTCCACCCGTTCTGACGTGTGGACCGATACCGATCCCGACCGTTGCGGCATGCTGCCCTTCGTGTTCGAGGACGGCATGGGCTTCGAGCGCTACGTGGATTACATGCTCGACGTGCCCATGTACTTCGTCTACCGCGACGGCAAATACATCGACGCCTCGGGCCAGTCCTTCCGCGACTTCATGGACGGGCGCCTACCCGCCTTGCCCGGCCAGCACCCGACCATGGGCGACTGGAGCGATCATCTGACCACCGCCTTCCCTGAGGTGCGGCTGAAGAAATATTTGGAGATGCGCGGCGCCGACGGCGGCCCGTGGCGCCGGCTGTGCGCCCTGCCCGCCTTCTGGGTCGGCCTGCTGTACGACGACGGCGCCCTCGACGCCGCCTGGGATTTGACCAAGGACTGGACCATCGAAGAGCGCGAACGCCTGCGCGCCGAGGTGCCGCGCCTCGGCCTGAAGGCCGAGGTGCACGGGCGGCGCCTGCAGGACATCGCCCGCGAGGTGCTGGCCCTCTCGTCCGAGGGACTGAAGCGCCGCGCCCGCTTCAACGATTCGGGCCGCGACGAGTCGATCTTCCTCGACACCCTCCAGGCCATCGCCGAATCGGGACGCACCCCCGCCGAAGAAATGCTGGATGCTTTTCATGGCCGGTGGCAGGGCAGCGTCGACCCCATCTTCAAAGAATTCGCTTACTAGGGAGTATCTGGATGCCCCAGTGCAAGGACCTCGCCGAGGTGCGCGAGAACATCGACCGCCTGGACCGCCAGATCGTGCCGCTGCTGGCCGAACGCGCCGGCTATGTCGAGCAGGCCGCCGGCTTCAAGCCCACCAAGGCGGCGGTAGTGGACACCGACCGCATCGAACAGATCATCCTGAAAGTGCGCCACCTGGCCAATGAAGAGGGCATGGACCCCGATCTGGTGGAGCACATCTATCGGTCTATGATCGACGCCTACATCATCCACGAGGCGAAGGTTTACAAGAACATCCACCCCGAGGGCTGAGGCCTTGGGGGAGGTGGCGGCCGAACGAGCGGTCGTTATGCACAGCTTCACGCAAATGACATAGACCCCATACCAAATCCCAGGTTGATCCAGCCATCCCCTGCCCGTTGAATGCAGCCCAACGATTGAGGGATGGGGGGAAGCTTTCATGAAATCGTGGAGCATCGGCCAACGGCTGGCGGCCGCCTTTGCGGTGATGGTGGTGTTGATGGGCGTGCTTGCCGCGCTGTCGGTCCGCACCTTCGCCGTCCTGGCCGACGGCACCGAGGCGCTGACCGCCGAGGCCGACGTCACCCGCGCCGCGCTGGAAGCCGATCGCGGCATCCTGGTGCTGCGCCAGGCGATCCGGGAGCTGGTGCGCGACACCACCACCGACAAGATCAACGACGCGTCCCAGGCCGCCATCACCGCGCTGGAGAAGCGCTTGGCCGACCTGCCCACCAGCGAGGCCGAGCAGGCCAAGACGGTCGAGGCGCTACGCGGCGAGTTTGACCGCTACAAGACCGCGACGCTTGCCATCGCCGACCTGTTGGCGCGGCGCAAGGCGGCGCATCTGGACATCCGCAAGTACGGCGACGTAGCGGCACCGGGCATCGAGCGCGAGGCCGAACGCACCGGCAGCGCGTCCCTGGTCAAGGCCCACGCCGCCATGCTGGAGGCCCGCCTGTATGTCCGCCGCACGCTGGAGGCCACCTCGGGCCCCGAGGTGGACCGCGCCCGCATGCTGATCAAGCGCACCTTCGATTTCGTCACCACCGCCGGGCTGAACGAACTGGCCGACGCGGTGAACGGCTACGGCCAGGCTTACGAGACGCTGGTCACCCGCAACGTGGAGATGGCCGAGCAGATGAAGCAGGCCACCGCCATCGGCGAACGCATGAGCGCGCTGAGCGGCCAGCTCAAATCCCAGGCGGATACCCGCCAGGACGAAGTGCGCACCCGCGCGCAGGCCCAGGAGAAAAGCGCCAACCTGCTGGTGCTGGTGTTGTCGCTGGCAGCGGTGGGCGCCGCCTGCCTGCTGGCCTGGGGCTCCGGGCGCGGCATCAGCCGACCCATCCGCGACCTCACCGCCGCCATGGACCGCTTGGCCAAGGGCGACCTTAAGATTATGGTGACGGGCGAGACGAGGGGCGACGAATTGGGCGCCATGGCCCGGGCGCTGACGGTGTTCAAGGACAACGCCCAGGCGGTCGCCTCCATGCGCGAGGACCAGGAGCGTACCGCCGCAATTGCCACCGCCGAGCGGCGCGCCGCCATGGAGCGCATGGCCGACAGCTTCGAGGCCAGCGTCGCCTCCATCGTCGGCGGCGTCTCGCGCGCCGCCAACGAGATGCACGGCGCCGCCGCCGAGATGCGCACCTTCACCGACCGCGCCGCCACCAGCGGCGAGCAGGTTTCCACCGCCGCCGCCCAGGCCTCGGGCAATGTGCAGACGGTGGCGGTCGCGACCGAGCAACTGGCCACCGCCATCGCCGAAATCGGCCGCGAGGCGTCGCAGGCGACAGGGATCTCTCAGGAAGCGGTGGACGAGGCCCAAAGCGCCCGCCATCTCATCGGCGGCCTGGCCGACGCCGTCGGCCGCATCGGCCAGGTGGTGACGCTGATCAACGACATCGCTTCGCAGACCAACCTGCTGGCGCTCAACGCCACCATCGAGGCAGCGCGTGCCGGCGAGGCGGGCAAGGGCTTTGCCGTGGTGGCGGGCGAGGTCAAGGCGCTGGCCAACCAGACCGCAAGGGCCACCGAGGAGATCAGCAGCCAGATCGAACGGGTGCAACAGGCCACCGACCAGACGGTGGGCGCCATCGGCACCATCGCCGCCACCATCGAGCGCCTGAGCGGCATCAGCACCGCCATCGCCGGCAGCGTGGAGCAGCAGCGCGCCGCCACCACGGAGATCGCCAGCAACGTGGACCGCGCCGCCGCCAGCGCCGACGTGGTCAACAATTCCATCGCCGATCTGAGTGAGGGCGTCCGCCATACCGGCGACCGCGCCGACAACGTGCTGGCCGCAGCGGCATCCTTGAGCGACGAAGCCAAGACCCTGGAAACCGAAGTCAGCCGCTTCCTGGCTGAGGTGCGCGGGGGCTAAGCCGCCCCGCCCGTAGGCAGGCGCACTGTCACCGTGGTGCCCTGGCCGGCTTCCGATTTCAGCTCCACTTGGCCGCCGTGCAGTTCGACGAAGCTGCGCACCAAAGCGAGGCCGAGGCCGGCGCCGCTGTTATGGACGGTGCGGACGAAGCTGTCGAACACGCGGGCCTGGTCCTCCTGGGAGATGCCGGGGCCGGTATCGACGACGGTCAGCAGGATTTCGCCACCCTGGCGCTCGGCCCCCACGGTGATGGAGCCGCCGGACGGGGTGAATTTCACCGCGTTGCCGATCAGGTTGAACATGACCTGCTTCAGGCGGCGCTGGTCGGCGACGATCCAGCCGATGTCCAGTGGGCAGGTGAATTCCAGGGCCAGCTTCTTCTCGCGCACGCGCTCGCGCACCAGCGACAGCACCGCCGACAGCATGGGGTGGATGTCCACCGTATCCAGCTCCAGCGTCATCTGGCCGGCCTCGATGGCGGCGAGGTCGAGAATGTCGGAGACCAGCCGCTCCAGCGCGTGACCGGCATCCGAGATTCCGCGCACGTATTCGTGCTGGCGCTTGTTCATCTTGCCGAAATACTCGGCCGCCAGCATCTCGGCGAAACCGATGACCGTGGTCAGCGGCTTGGACACTTCCGCCGAGACGTTGGCGATGAACTCGCTCTTCAGGGTGTCGGCGGCGGCCAACGCCTCGTTGCGCTCAATCAGCGCCCGTTCGACGCGGGCGGTATCGGAGACGTCGAGGAAGGTCAGCAGCATGGCGCCGTCGGGCAGCGGCACCGCCGTGCAGTCGAGGATGGAGCCGTCCTGGCGCTCCAGCCGGCCTTCCATGGGGCGGCGGCGGTTGACCAGGCCCATCAGCTGCTCGCGGGCACTGGGCCACGAGCTGGCGCGGTCGGGGCGGCCTTCGAACAGCGGCTTCAGGCGCTCCACCACCTCGTGCAGGTGGGGCTCGCCAGCCAAGTCCTCGGGTTCCAAATTCCAGATGCGGCCGAAGGCGGGGTTGGTCAGCTTCAGCCGGCCGTCGCCGCCGAATACGGCGATGCCCTCGTGCAGGTGGTCCAGGGTTTCGCGCTGCACCGCCATGGCGGTGTTGAAGCTGCGTTCCATGGCCAGCGTGTCGGTGACGTCCTCGTAGGTGTAGACCAGGCCGCCATAGGGATGGGGCGACACCACGCGGCGCAGGGTGCGGCCGTCGGGCAGGTGCAGCAGGGTTTCGACCGGCTCGATCAGCGAGATGAAGCGCTTCAGCTCCTCTTCCTTGGCGGCGCGGTAATCGGCCGTCTCGGGCAGCAGCCGGCGCTCGCGCAGGGCGTCGAGCACGCCGCCATAGGTGGGCTGCGCCACCAGCCACTCGCGATCCAGCCGCCACAGGCGGGCGAAGGCGGTGTTGAAGAAGGTCAGCCGGGTATCGGTGGAGTAGATGGCGATAGCAGTGGACAGACGCTCCAGCACCTCGCCATGGGCGGCGACGTGGCGGTCCAGGTTGGATTGCAGCTCCTCGATGGGAGTCTGGTCCATGGCGAAGCCGGCGGTCAGCAGGGTCTCGCCCACCGACAGCGGCACCTCGGTGACGCTGGCCAGCCGGCGCTCCCCCGACAGCACCAGGTGGAAGTGATCGGCGCGCGGCTCGCCCGCGGCGCGGGCGCGGGCGGCCAGGGCGCGGGCCTCGCGCACCAGATTGTCGGAGGCCAGCTCGACCTGGCCGGTCACCACCGCTTCGGGGCTGGCAGCATCCACCGCCAGGGCATAGGCCTTGTTCACCGTCAGCAGCGACAAATCCTCGTCGCGCAGCCACGCCGGCATGGGCAGGGCATCGACCAGTGCGCGCAGATAGGCGGTGTCGGCGGCCAGCGCCTGGAGCGAGAGCGCCAGGTCCTCGACTACGCTGGCGCCCTCGGTGACGTCGCGCAGCCACACCAGATCGGCCAGCCGCTCGCCCTCAGGCGCGGTGGCGCGCACGCCGATTGCGCGCACCCGGCGGCCGCCCTCGGCCATGGTCAGCTCGGCCTCGAAGCCTTCGCCGTCGCGGCGCAAGGTCCGGATGGACAGGTCCAGAGTGTAGGAATCCTCGGGCGTGAAGGCGGCCAGCACGTCCTCGCTGGTGGAATCGATGCCCTTGGGCAGCCCCAGCAGCACGGCCAGTCGGCGCGAGCACATCTCGCCGCCGGCGCCTTCGTCCAGCCAGCAATAGAAGCCGTCCGGGCTGGCGGCCAGGCATTCGCGCAGGCGCAGCGCCTCGGCCGTCTTGGAGCCGGCCCGCACTTCCAGCCGGTTCAGGCGCCAGCGCTGCCACGCCACCAGCGGCACCGCCAACGGCAGCATGAGGGCGGCACCCAGGGCCACCGAAGCCAGATCGGGCCAGACCGGCGCCTCGACGGCGCCGAGGGATTGGGCCCATGCCGGGCAAGACAGCGCCAGCGCGGACGCCGTGCTCGCCATCAGCCTGCCCCAGTCCACGCGCATGGATACTCCCCGAAAGTCAGCGCCGTTCCCCGCCGGGAGAGTGCCCCCCGCCCAGCCGAAAGGCAAGGCCCTGAGGTAACATCTTCGGGATAGCACTCCCCATTCCGAGTTGTCGCTTGGGGGTTAGGCTGCTAAACCCGGCACCAGCGAGACCCAGGGGGCGGACGATGCTGCAAGCGGTTTACAACTGGATGATGGACAGGGCGAGCCATCGCCATGCGCTGGTGTGGCTGGCGGCCATCTCGTTCGTGGAAAGCTCGTTCTTCCCCATCCCGCCCGACATCATGCTGATCCCCATGGTGTTGGCGGCGCCGACACGCTGGTTCCGGCTGGCGCTGGTATGCACGATCGCCTCGGTGATCGGCGGCTATTTCGGCTACGCCATCGGCCACTTCCTGATGGAGCCGGTGGGCATGCCCATCCTTCGCTTCTTCCACATCGACGGGAAGCTGCCCGAGTTCAAGGCGTTCGTGGACCACTGGGGCATGGCCGGCATCATCATCAAGGGCGCCACCCCCATCCCCTACAAGCTGGTCACCATCGCCGCCGGCGCCTTCGATTTCGACCTGGCGAAGTTCACCATCGCCAGCATCATCGCCCGCGGCATGCGCTTCTTCCTGATCGCCGCCCTGCTGTGGAAGTTCGGCGAGCCCATCCGCGACTTCGTGGAAAAGCGCCTGAAGCTGGTCATGACCGCGGCGGTGGTGCTGCTGGTGGGCGGCTTCGCAGCGCTGAAGCTGCTGTAAGCCGCCCCACCGGTCAGGCGCTCTTGGCGGCGATGGCCTTTTCCAGCGCGTTCAGTTCGGCCTGCACCTTCTCCTTGGGCTGACCCCACAAATTGTCGGGATCACGCGCCTGCCAATAGCTGTCGGGTTGCGACAATTGGTCGCGCAGGACGTCGGCGTATATCTCGGCTCCGCTCTTACCCTCGGCCTTGCCCTTTTCCAGTAATGTCTTGGCGTGGTCATGCACCGCCTGGACCTGGGACTGGAAACTGAAATAGCGCTCGAAGGCGGCGTGGACGATCTCGGGGTCGACATAGCCTTCCTGCCCATTTGCCGGGACCGGCAGCTTCATCAGCACCGCCATTTTGCCCGAACAGTACTTCTCCATCTGCGACATGGCATAGGTGGGATCGGCCACCAAATCCTGGACGTAATGGAGCTTGGCGATGGGCAGAAGTGGATCGCCGCTGTCGGCGGCAGCGGCCTGCTGCTTGAGGAAATCTTGGCCGGTGCTGCGCACCGCCGGATCGAACTGTTCGCCGGCCTGGAACATGGCCACCTGCACCCGCTGACATAAACCGTCGAACTGATCAGCGGCGATAGGGTCGCCAAGGGCCGCACTGTCGCCGCCCTGGGCCGAGCGAGCGAGCGAGAGCGCGGCGACCACGGCGCCAACGCTGGCACTGACCGGGCTGTCCTTACCATCCTGATCAAGGAAGCGGCCATCAGCGGAGAGCGTCTTGCCGCTGAGCCGTGCCACCAGTTTGCGGTCGTTGGCGCTGAGGTCGCGAGTCCATTCCCTGACCAGCGCTTGGTCGTCCGTCCCTGAGGTGGAGCCGCCCATGCTGGCGCCCCGGTTGGACAGGCGCGACAGCAACTCGCTCCATGAGCCGCCCATCTCCGCCACCAGACCGGCGGGATCACCCCCAGTCTCGGCCGGCGACCAAATGGACGACGGGCAACCTACTGTGCCGGTGCGTGACGCCGCCAAACTTGACCGGGCGGTGGCTGTTTGGCCGATCTGCATGATTCCCCCTCATCGATATGTCGACGAGCTCATGCAAGCAATGGTCGTGCCACAGCATCAAGGGCGCAGTATCGTTATGGTTGATGCGCCGCCACATTGCTCAGCCGGCAGGATTTGCCCGGCGCGGCGGCCCGCTCAGGTCAGATGCTGCCGGGTGATGTAATCCTCGGCCTGCATCTCCATCAGGCGCGACACCGTGCGCTGGAACTCGAAGGCGCCGATGCCGCTGGGATAGAGGGTTTCCGGCGGGGCGGCGGCCGAGCAGATCAGCGTCACCTTGTGCTCGTACAGCGCATCCACCAGGGTGACGAAGCGCCGCGCCTTGTCCTTGTTGTCGGGCGAGAGCGTCGGAATGCCCGACAGCACCAGGGTGTGGTACATGGTCGCCAGCGCCAGGTAGTCGCTGGGGCCCAGGGCGGAACCACACAATTCCTCGAACCCGAAGCGGGCGACGCCGACGGCGGCCACCGGCACCGGCACCTTGCGTTCGTTGACGGTCAACTCGTCCGGGCGCGGCACCGCCCCGGCGGTCAGGCGGGCGAAGGCGGCATCCAGCTTAGCCTCGGATTCGGCTCCCAACGGCGCGTGGTAGA
>DATJKV010000432.1:0-2088 GCA_035491155.1 Magnetospirillum sp.
TCCCACCCGCATGGCCAGGAATTGCGTCCGCGTCATGCTGATGTACGCCCTGCTGCACTGCCGCCGCATGCGCCTGGCCGACCTGCCCGCCTATGTGGAGCGGATCGAGGTGCACCGGGAATACAATGCGCGCTATTTCCAGCTCGCCCCCGCCGCCTTCGCCGAAATGCTGGCAAGCGACTTGGTCAAGGCGGGTGCGGCGCGGATTGCCGACGGCTGGCTGCTGCCCGCCTGAGCGCCCAGCTCAAGCCGGCTTTCGCAGCCAGAACTGATACATCTGCCGGAAGGTGTTGGGGTGGGCGCGTTCGAACTCGTTCCAGCAGGCCAACGCCGCATCCCCGGCCACTCCCGGATAGGCTTGGCGGAAGGCCTGGGCCACGCTGGGGTCGGGCAGAACGAAACAGACGAATTCCAGGCCAAGTTCCGCCAGCGCCACGTGGATGTCCGGAATGGTGGTGCGGTGTTCCTGAACATGGAAGATCAGGTCGCGGCATTCGCTGGCATTGTAAAAGTCGCGGCTGCTAAGCAGGCCGGCCAGCACCGGATCATGGGCGGCGCGGGCGGTGATGTCATGCCGCGCCTGGCGAATGCCAGCCGCATCGGCCGCGTAGCCCTGGGCGGCGATCAGTTCGCGGGCGCGCACGTGCGGCGCGCGGGCCAAGTCGCTGTACAGGCCGATCTTCATCAGCCCGCCCGGCTTCAGCAGCCCGGTCAGCACTCGCCAGCCGGCCATGGGCTCGGCCATGTGGTGCAGCACCCCCAGGCTTTCCACCACGTCGAAGCGGCGATCGAGCCGGCCGAGTTCCAGGATGTCGGCCTGGGCGTACTCCACCGAGGCCACGCCCAGCTCACGGGTCTTGCGTGAGGCATAGGCCAGGCTGGCGCGGCTGAGATCAACCGCAAGAATGCGGGCACCCGGGTAATCGGCCGCGACCATCAGGGCGTGATAGCCGGTTCCGCATCCGGCCACCAGGATATCGGGCTGAGCGGGCACGGCGTGCAGGAACGGCTCGCGCTCAGGCGGCCGGCCGGTGCGCGGAATCTTGGTCCAGCGCGGATAGGGGTTTTCCTCGTACTGCGCCTGGACATCGCGCGACACCCCCTCAGCCACCGGGGTAAGCGCCGGGATGCCCGCGCGCGACACACGTTCCTGCAAGGGCTCGCGCACCTGGCGGGTCACCAGCGCATCCACCGCAGCGGGCCATGCCCGGTCGGCGATGGATTGGGCAATGGTCAGGCCATGCAGCGGCCGATAGGCAGCGACCACCAGCAGCACTTTGGGATCGATCTCGCCGCCGGTCGCCATTTGATCGGCGAGCGTGGCGATGGCGGCGGTTTCCGCCGGCTCCTCGTACCAGGCGTAATCGGCGATGAAGCTTTGATGGGCAAGCGCCGCCGCCAGCGGCAAGGCCGCCTCGCCCAGGGTGCCGGCCTGCCAGGCGCCAAGCATGGAGCGGCGCAAGCCGGAGAACAGGCGCTCGAAATCCACCGCCGGGACGATGGTCAGGGCCATGAACCCCAGCAACAGGGGGATGCCACCCAGTTGTGGCGCCACGGCTTGGAAATCCACCCTGTCGGGATCGGCGAGCAGGGGCTGGACGTGGGGGTGCAGGCGCAAGGCCCGCATGATGGTCTCGTCGATCTGGCGCGGCGCGATGGCGGGATGCTCCATCAGCGCGCAAAGATCACCCAGGAAGGCATCGCTGACGGCCGGGAATTCCACCCGCGCGAACGCATCGGCCAGCACGCTCACCGCGCCATCGTGACCCGGTATCAGCGCCAGCGCCTGCCGGCAGGCCGCCACCGCCTGGGGGGCACGACCCAGTTGCAGCAACGTGACTGCCAGGTTCAGATGCGCCTCGCCGTAATTGGGCCGGCAGGCCGCCGCCTGGCTGTAGCTGGCGGCGGCCTCTTCCAATTGCCCCGCCTTGGCCAGGGCGATACCCAGGCAATTGTGCGCCTCGGGAAAGCGCGGTTGCGCCGCCACGGCCCGACGGCAGCAGGCCGCCGCCTCATCGCACTGGCCCAACTCGGTCAGGGTCACGGCCAGGTTGAGCAGGGCCGGCATCAAGTCGGATCGCAATGACA
>DATJKV010000433.1:0-5444 GCA_035491155.1 Magnetospirillum sp.
GGCATGCACCGACATGCGGTGCGGATCGGTGACATGGGCGTCGCGCACGCGGGTAGCGATGCGGGTAGCCTCCACCAGACCATGGACCCACGCCGCCTCGTCATTCACGTCGATGCCGAGCCGCTGGAAAACGCCCAGCAGGATCAGCGAGGCCAACCCTTGAGTTGGCGGCGCGGTGTTGAACACGGTGCCCGAGGTTAGCCCCAGCGAGAGCGGGCGGCGGCGCATGCCGCGATGGCGGGCGAGGTCCTCGGACTTCAGCGGCGAGCCGGCCTCCTTCAAATCCTCGGCCATCAGCCGGGCCACCTCGCCGCGATAGAAATCGTCCAGGCCGACCTCGGCCAGACGCTCAAAAGTGTCGGCGAGGATGGGCTGGGTGATCAGAGTGCCCGCCACCGGGGCCTTGTTGCGGGGCAGGAACGTTTGCGCGAAGCCGGGCGCCTTCTTCAGGGCCGGCAGGTTGCGCCGGGTCGCCGCCTCCTGATGGGCAGTCACCGCAGCGCCCTCGCGCCCGTAGTGGATGGCGTCCTCGAACAGCCGCTCCAGCGGCATGCCGCCGCCCCATTGCTCGGAAACGTGCAGCGCCAGCTGCCAGGCCGATACCGCGCCGGCCACGGTGTTGGCGGCCAGGCCGCCGCGGGCCGGAATGGCCTTCAGCTTGTCGGCGCGATAGAGGTCGCGGTCCACTCGCGCGCCTGAGGCACCGGAACCGTCGATGGACACCGGCGGCTTGCCCGGCTCGGCGATCATCCAGAACGCGTCGCCGCCCAGCCCGGTCATGTGGGGATAGACCACCGACAGGGTGGCGGCGGCGGCGATGGCCGCCTCGATGGCGTTGCCGCCTTCGCGCAAGACCGCTAGGCCCGCTTGCGAGGCGAGGTGGTGCGGGGTGGTGATCATTCCCCGCCGGCCCATGGGCGTGTTCAGCATGTCGGTCCATCCGGTGCTACCAGCCCGCCCTTTATCGCCCATCGCATCGCGGCACGTCCAGAGGGGGCCCGGAGGAAATTTGCATTTGCGGGTGTTAGAGGTATGTAATGCCCCCGTTGCCACGGAGACGCCCATGAGCCCGCCCGACCACACCGTCGCCACCATGCCCCTGAGCTGGGCCGACATCCACCGCGACGGCCGCATCCTCGCCTCCATACTGGCCGAGCTGCCGCCGTTCGACGGCATCGTGGCGGTCACCCGTGGCGGGCTGGTGCCGGCGGCCATCCTGTCGCGCGAGCTGGACATCCACCTAGTGGAGACGGTGTGCGTTTCCACCTACGATGACCGCGACATCCGCGACCCCCAGGTGCTGAAGGCGCTGACCGGCGCCCTGGTCGGCGACGGCAGCGGCTGGCTGGTGGTGGACGACCTGGTGGACACCGGCGCCACCCTTCAGGTGCTGCGCGCCATGCTGCCCAAGGCCCATTTCGCCACCCTTTACGCCAAGCCCAAGGGCCAGCCGCTAGTGGACACCTTCGCCACCGTGTTCCCGCAGACCACCTGGATCAGCTTCCCCTGGGACCCGCCGGGCAAGGGAAGCTGAATCGTGACGCCCTAAACGTGCGGCACGATTCAGCCTTCATGATTCCGCCTCGCCGGGCGCGGCCATCCGGCCGCCTGTGGGCGAAGCCCACCCGTCACTTCGTGCCGGGCCGCCCTTCGGGCGTCGTTTGCCCCTTCCGGGGCGGCACGGCCGCTCGCTCAATGCTCGCAGGAGCGACGCGCCTCAGATTTAAGGCACGCCGCTCTAGGCCACCCCAGCCAAGCTCCGCAGCACGTAGTGCAGGATGCCGCCGTGGCGCAGGTATTCCACCTCGTCCACGGTGTCGACGCGCGACAGCACGGTGAAGCTTTCCGTGCGGCCGTCCTTGCGGGTGAGCTTCACCTCCAGTTCCTGGCGGGGCTTGAGCCCTTGGGCCAGCCCCAGCACGTCGAAGGTTTCGGTGCCGTCCAACCCCAGGGTCTTGCGATCGGTGCCGGCCTTGAACTGCAAGGGCAGCACGCCCATGCCCACCAGGTTGGAGCGGTGGATGCGCTCGAAACTTTCGGCGATCACCGCCTTGACCCCCAGCAGATTGGTGCCCTTGGCCGCCCAATCGCGGCTGGAGCCGGTGCCGTATTCCTTGCCGGCGACGATGACCAACGGGATGCCTTCGTCCTTGTAGAGCATGGCGGCATCGAAGAGGTGGATGACGTCGCCCTCGCCCTTGTACTTGGTGGCGCCGCCCTCGACGCCCGGCACCATCTCGTTCCTCAGGCGCACGTTGGCGAAGGTGCCGCGCGTCATCACCTCGTCGTGGCCGCGCCGCGAGCCGTAGGAGTTGAAGTCGGCCTGGGCCACGCCGTGCTCGGTCAGCCACAGGCCCGCCGGGCTGGTCTTCTTGATGTTACCGGCCGGGCTGATGTGGTCGGTGGTGATGGAATCGCCGAGGATGGCCAGCGGCCGGGCGCCATGGATGTCCTGCAAGCCGGCCGGGGCTTGTTTCGGCATCCCATCGAAATAGGGCGGGTTCTTGATGTAGGTGGAGGTGGGGTCCCAGGCATAGGTGCGCCCGGTGGCCGCCTTGACCTGATGCCAGGCGGGCGGGCCGTCGAAGACGTTGGCGTAGCGCTGGCGGTACGATTGGGGCGACACCGACGATGCCACGGTCGCGCGGATGTCCTCGCTGCTGGGCCAGATGTCCTTGAGGAATACCGGCTGACCGTCGGACCCGGTACCCAGCGGCTCGGTCGTCATATCCAGGTTCATGGTGCCGGCCAGGGCATAGGCCACCACCAGCGGCGGCGAGGCCAGGTAATTGGCTTTCACGTGGGGACTGATGCGGCCCTCGAAATTGCGGTTGCCCGACAGCACCGCCGCCACCACCAGGCTGTTGCCGTCCACGGCGGCGGCGATGGGCTCGTCCAGCGGGCCGGAATTGCCGATGCAGGTGGTGCAGCCATAGCCGGCCAGAGTGAAGCCGAGCGCGTCCAGGCTGTCCTGCAGCCCGGCCGTCTTCAGATAATCGGTCACCACCTGGCTGCCCGGCGCCAGCGAGGTCTTGACCCACGGCTTGGCCTTGAGCCCCTTGGCCACCGCCTTCTTCGCCACCAGCCCGGCGGCCAGCATGACGTTGGGGTTGGAGGTGTTGGTGCACGAGGTTATGGCGGCAATCACCACGTCGCCGTGGCCGATCTCGCCGCGCCCGTCGGACAGCGCCACCTTTATCCCGACGTCGGTGCCGGCATAGAGGGCCGGCAGAGCCTGGGCGAAGCCCTCCTTGGCCTTGGCCAGCGCGACCCGGTCCTGCGGCCGCTTGGGGCCGGCGAGCGACGGCTCGACGCAGCCCAAATCCAATTCCAGCGTGTCGGTGAACAGCGAATCCGGCGTGGATTCGTCGCGCCATAGCCCCTGCGCGCGGGCATAGGCCTCCACCAGGGCGACCTGCTCGGGCTCGCGGCCGGTGAAGTGCAGGAAGCGGATGGTCTCGGCGTCGATGGGGAAGAAGCCGCAGGTGGCGCCGTATTCCGGCGCCATGTTGCCGATGGTCAGGCGATCGGGCAGCGCCATGGAGGCGAGACCGGGCCCGAAGAATTCCACGAACTTGCCCACCACCCCCTTGGCCCGCAGCATCTGAGTCACGGTGAGGACCAGATCGGTGGCGGTGACGCCCTCGCGCAACGAGCCCGACAGCCGGAACCCCACCACCTCCGGGATCAGCATGGAGATGGGCTGGCCCAGCATGGCCGCTTCCGCCTCGATGCCGCCCACGCCCCAGCCCAGCACCGCCATGCCGTTGACCATGGTGGTGTGGCTGTCGGTGCCCACCAGGGTATCGGGATAGGCGATCCCATTGCTGGTCCACACCACCCGGGCCAGGTACTCGCAATTGACCTGGTGGCAGATGCCGGTGCCGGGCGGCACCACGCGGAAATTGTCGAAGGCGCTCGATCCCCAGCGCAGGAAGGCGTAGCGCTCGCCATTGCGGTGGAACTCGAATTCCATGTTGCGGGCGAGCGCATCCTTGCTCCCCCAGACGTCCACCATCACCGAATGGTCGATCACCAGATCCACCGGCACCAGCGGATTGATGCGCGCCGGATCGCCGCCGAGGCGGGCCACCGCATCGCGCATGGCCGCCAGATCCACCACCGCCGGCACGCCGGTGAAGTCCTGCATCAGCACGCGGGCGGGCCGGTAGGCGATCTCGCGCTCGCGCGTCCCCCGGTTGTCGCGCCACGCCGCCACCGCCTTGACGTCGTCCACGGTCACCGAGCGTCCGTTCTCGTGCCGTAACAAATTCTCCAGCAATACCTTGATGGTGAAAGGCAGCCGCGATACGTCGCCCAGGCTGGCCTCGGCCGCCTTCAGGTCGAAATAGTCGTAGGCGTGCCCGCCCACATTCAGGGTTCGGCGGGTCTTCAAAGAGTCGTGGCCGACAGGCATGACGGAACCTCCGGGCGATAAGCGGGCCTGGAGGAGATGTGGGGATTGTTGGGCGGGGGAACCAAGACCTCGTCCTTAGCTTCCTTCCCTCCCGCTGCGCGGGTCCCTCCCTCTCCCGCGTGCGGGAAAGGGCCAGAAAACAAAAACCCCCGCCGGTTTTTCCCGGCGGGGGCGAAGGCTTGAGCTCTTATTTTTATTGAACTGTTAGACCGCCACCTTGTCGGCCACATCGCGGAACGAGGCGATCTGGTCGAAATTCATGTAGCGGTAGACGTCGCCGGCCTTGGCGGCCAGGCCGCTGACCTGCTCCTGGTACTCGGCCGGGGTCGGGATCTTGCCCAGCAGGGCGCAGACGGCGGCCAGTTCGGCGGAACCCAGGTAGACGCGGGTGTCGATGCCCAGGCGGTTGGGGAAGTTGCGGGTCGAGGTCGACATGGCGGTCGAGCCCTTGCGCACCTGCGCCTGGTTGCCCATGCAGAGCGAACAGCCGGGCATTTCCATGCGGGCGCCGGCCTTGCCGAGGACACTATAATAGCCTTCCTCGGTCAGGATCAGGGCATCCATCTTGGTCGGCGGGGCGATCCACAGGCGGGTCGGGATGTCCGACTGGCCGTTGAGGATCTTACCGGCGGCACGGAAGTGGCCGATGTTGGTCATGCACGAGCCGATGAACACCTCGTCGATCTTGTCACCGGCGACTTCCGACAGCAGCTTGACGTCGTCGGGATCGTTCGGGCAGGCGACGATCGGCTCCTTGACGTCGGCCAGGTCGATCTCGATCACCGCGGCGTATTCGGCGTCGGCGTCGGGCTGCAGCAGCTCGGGCTTGGCGATCCACGCCTCCATGGCCTTGATGCGGCGGCCGAGCGTGCGGGCATCCTCGTAGCCCTCGGCGATCATCCACTTCATCAGGGTGATGTTCGAGGTCATGTATTCGATGATCGGCTCCTTGTTCAGGCGCACGGTGCAAGCCGCCGCCGACCGCTCCGCCGAGGCGTCGGTCAGCTCGAAAGCCTGCTCCACCTTC
>DATJKV010000434.1:0-6804 GCA_035491155.1 Magnetospirillum sp.
CCGCCCCGCCGTTCTCGCTGACCCCAGACCCCCGCTTCTTCTTCGCCAGCGCCAGCCACCAGAAAGCGCTGGCCCATCTGTGGTTCGGCCTGTCCCACCACGAGGGTTTCGTAGTGCTGGTCGGCGAGCCCGGAACCGGCAAGACCGCCCTGGTCCACCACATCCTGGAAAACGTCGATCCCGGCACCTTCGTCGTCGGCGGCATGTTCGGCGGCCGCTTCGCCGGCGACGACATGGTGCGCATGACCGCCGCCGCCTTGGGCCTTGGCTTCGAGGGCACCGACAAGGCCTCGCTGCTGGGCGTCATCGAGGAGGCGGTGGCCGAGCATCACCAGCGCGGCCTGCACACCGTGCTGGTCATCGACGAGGCCCAGGATCTGGACGACAGCGCGCTGGAGGAGCTGCGGCTGCTGTCCAACGTCCAGCAGGGCTATCGCTCGGGCCTGCAGATCGTGCTGCTGGGCCAGCCCGCCTTGCGCCAGACGCTGGCGCGCCCCCGCTTCCTGTCGCTGCGCCAGCGCGTCGTCGCCGCCTGCCAACTGAGCCCCATGGATGACGGCGACACCGCCGAATATGTCGGCCACCGCATGGGGGTGGCGGGCTGGACCGGGGTACCGGAATTCACCGACGACGCGTTGCGGCAGCTCCATGCCGAAACTGGGGGCAACCCGCGTCGCATCAACCTGCTGGCCTCGCGCCTGCTGGTGGCCGCCGCCCTGGACGACGTATCGCAGATCGACCGCCGGCTGGTGGACCTGACCGCCCGCGACCTGGAGGAGGAACTGTCCCAGGCCATCGCTCCGGCCGGCGAGACGCCATGTGCGGCCTAGTCGGGCTGTTTGACAGCCGTGGCCGGCGCCCGGTGGACCAGGCCCTGCTGTCCCGCATGAACGACCTGCATGCCCACCGGGGCCCCGACGGCGCGGGGTTGCACGTCGAGGACGGTCTCGGGCTGGGCCACCGGCGCCTTGCCATCATCGACGTCGGCCTGGGCCGTCAGCCGCTCTACAACGAGGACGGCGCGGTGGTCGTGGTGTTCAACGGCGAGATTTACAATTTCGCCGAGCTGGTCGCCGAACTGCAGTCCCTGGGCCATCGCTTCCGCACCCACAGCGACACCGAAGTGATCGTCCATGCCTGGGAACAATGGGGCCGCGCCTGCCTGGAGCGGTTTCGCGGCATGTTCGCCTTCGCCCTGTGGGATGCCGATGCTGAGACCTTGTTCCTGGCGCGCGACCGCCTGGGCAAGAAGCCGCTGCATTATGCCTGTCTGCCCGACGGGATGATGGTGTTCGGCTCGGAACTGAAGTCGGTGATGGCCCATCCCGATGTCCCGCGCGAACTCGACCCCCGCGCCATCGAGGACTTCCTGGCCTATGGCTACGTGCCCCATCCGCGCAGTGTGTTCTCGGCCGTGCGCAAGCTGCCGCCCGCCCATTGCCTGACCTGGCGGCGGGGCGGCGAGATGAGGATCGAACGCTATTGGGACGTGCCGGTGGGCCGGCCCGACATCTTCCACATGGAAGAGGCCGCCGCCGCCCTGGCCGAGCAATTGCGCGAGGCCACCCGGCTGCGCCTAGTGTCCGACGTGCCGCTGGGCGCGTTCCTGTCCGGCGGCGTGGATTCCAGCGCGGTGGTGGCACTTATGGCCGGGCTGTCCGGCAGCCCGGTGAAGACCTTCTGCATCGGCTTCGGCGATAAGAGCCATGACGAATCGGCCCTGGCTCAGCGCCTGGCTCAGCGCTACCACACCGACCATCTGAGCCGCCAGGTGGACCCCGAGGATTTCGACCTGCTGCCCCGCCTGGCCGGCCAATATGACGAGCCGTTCGGCGACAGCTCGGCCATGCCCACTTGGCGGGTCGCCGCCCTGGCGCGCGAGCGGGTCACCGTGGCCCTGTCCGGCGACGGCGGCGACGAGGTCTTCGCCGGCTATCGCCGCTATGCCCTGCATGCCGCCGTGGACCGCGTGCGCCAAAGGCTGCCGGGCATGGTGCGCGGGCCGTTGTTCGGCACGCTGGGCCGGCTGTATCCCAAGCTGGACTGGGCGCCCCGCCCGCTGCGGGCCAAGACCACGCTGACGGAACTGTCCATGGACAGCGCCACCGGCTATTTCGCCGCCGTCTCCATCATGGACGATGCCACCCGCCGCGCCATCGCCAGCCCCGGCTTCCGCCGCCAGTTGCAGGGCTATCACGCATCGGAGGTAGTGCGCGGCCACATGGCGGCGGCCGAAACCGACGACCCGCTGCAGAAGGTCCAGTATGCCGACATCAAGACGTGGCTGAGCGACGGCGTCCTGGTCAAGGTGGACCGGGCCAGCATGGCCAATTCGCTGGAAGTCCGCTCGCCCTTGCTCGACCACCGGCTGGTGGAATGGTCGTTCCGCCTGGCGCCCGAGCTGAAGCTGAAGAACGGTTCGGGCAAGCGGGTGTTGAAGCGAGCCATGGAGCCGCTGGTGGACCATGATTTGCTGTACCGCCCGAAGCAAGGCTTCACCATGCCGCTGTGCCGCTGGTTCAGGGGGCCGCTGGCCGAGCTGGTGCGTGGCCTGCCCCGCCGTTCGGCCTTCGCCCAATCGGGCCTGTTCGACCTGGGCGCCATCGCCCGGCTGGTGGAGCAGCACCTGTCGGGCAGCCGCGACCACAGCGCCGCGCTGTGGCTGCTGCTGATGCTGGATGCCTTCCTGGAACGGGAGGCCGGGTTGGGCCAAGCCGACCGGGTGGCCTGAGCCACTGGCCGCCGGGCCAGCCGGCCCTGCATTTGTCGACTGGCCGTTCGGGACGATAGTGGACCCCCGCCCGATTTTTTGCTGCGTCGCGCAATGACATGATCCGCTCCATCCACCTTCAACGGAGCGAGCCATGCGACAGACCGGGGCCCAACGTGTCCACAAGGACTTCCTGGTCGAGGACGGTGCGGAACGGTTCCGCCGGCCCGAGCGGGTCGCCGTGCTGATCCCCTGCTACAACGAGGAAGCCGCCATCGCGTCGGTGGTGGCCGATTTCCGCAACGCCCTGCCCGAGGCGGAAATCTACGTCTACGACAACAACTCCACCGACCGGACGGTGGCGATCGCCCATCAGGCCGGCGCCGTGGTCCGGCGCGAGCCGCTGCAGGGCAAGGGCAATGTGGTGCGGCGCATGTTCTCGGACATCGAGGCCGACATCTACGTGCTGGTGGACGGCGACGACACCTATGACGCCACCTCGGCGCCCATGATGGTTTCGGCGCTGATCGAGAACAATCTGGACATGGTCAACGGCGCGCGCGTCACCGACATCCGCGCCGCCTACCGGCCCGGCCACCGTTTCGGCAACGCCTTGCTGACCGGCATCGTCGCCTGGCTGTTCGGCAATCGCTTCCAGGACATGCTGTCGGGCTACCGGGTGTTCTCGCGCCGCTTCGTTAAATCCTTCCCCGCCTTGGCCGCCGGGTTCGAGATCGAGACCGAGTTGACGGTCCACGCCTTGGAACTGCGCATGCCCACCGCCGAGGTTCCCACCCCCTACCGCGACCGCCCGCAAGGCTCGCAAAGCAAGCTGAGGACGTATCGCGACGGCTTCCGCATCCTGTGGACCATCGTCAATCTGGTGAGGGCGGAAAAGCCCTTCCGCTTTTTTTCCACCATCTTCGCCGTGCTGATGGCGCTGTCGCTGGGCCTGTCGCTGCCGCTGCTGATTACCTACCTGGAGACCGGACTGGTTCCCCGCCTGCCCACCGCCGTGCTGGCTTCCGCCACCACGCTGCTGGCCTTCCTCAACCTGGGCTGCGGCATCATCCTGGAATCGGTGACGCTGGGCCGGCACGAGCTGAAGCGCATGCGCTACCTCGACATTCCCGTCAGCAGCGCTCAGGAAGCCGCCGAATGAAGCTGCCGCCCGGCCTTCTCAGCTTCGCCGCCGTGGGCGTCGCCGGCTTCGTCGTGGACGCGGCCACCCTGCACTTGGCGATCACCTTGTTCGGCGCGCCGCCCCTGGCGGGGCGGGCGCTGTCCTATCTGGCCGCCGCGACCGCCACCTGGGCGTTGAACCGCGCCTATACCTTCGCCCCCACCGACGACAAGCTGCTGACGCAATGGCTGCGCTTCCTGGCGGTCAACGCCTTCGGCGGAGCGGTCAATTACGCGGTCTATGCCGGCCTGGTGACCTCGGCCCCACCATTCACCGACGCGCCGGTACTGGCGGTGGCGGTGGGGTCGCTGTTCGGGCTGGCGTTCAATTACCTGTTCTCGTCCATGTTGGTGTTCCGCAAGACGTGACCATGCTGACTTTGCTCAAGGACGTGGTCCTGCCGCCCTCTCTGCTGCTGGTCCTGATTCTCGCCGGACTACTGATGCCGGGGCGGCGTTGGGCGCGCATGGCCGCTCTCGCCGCCCTGGCCGTCCTAGTCGCCCTGTCCACCCCGCTGGTTTCGACCAGACTGATGTGTGCCTTGCAGGATTCCCCGCCGCTGGACGCCGCCCGCCTGGCCGCGTCCGGCGCCCAGGCCATTGTGGTGCTGGGCGCCGAGATGGTCGAGGCGCCGGAATATGGCGGCGAGACCATCGGCCTGCTGGGGCTCGAGCGGGTGCGCTATGGCGCCCATCTGCACCGCCGGACCGGCCTGCCGCTGTTGATGAGCGGCGGTGTGCTGGCGCCCGGCCAAGCCCCCCTGGCCACCGAGATGGCGCGGGTCGCCGAAAACGATCTGGGCGTGCCGGTGGCCTGGACCGAGGCGGAGTCGCTGACCACGGCCGAGAACGCCGCGCGCTCGGCGGCGATCCTCAAGGCCCACGCCATCCACCGCGTCCTGCTGGTGACCCAGGCCTGGCACATGCGCCGCGCCGAAGCCACCTTCCGCCGCCACGGCATCGAGGTGGTTCCGGCTCCCACCGGCTTTTCTAGCACCGGTCCGGTCCGGCTGTCCGACCTGGTCCCCTCGGCCAAGGCCCTGCTGGAAAGCGCCTACGCCGTGCACGAGGTGATCGGCGCGCTGGTCTACCGTCTGCGCTCAGCGTAGCGGCGCCGCCAGCAGGGAATAGCCGTCCTCCTGCACGAACGGCTCCAGCCCACCGGCCACCATTCCGGCCCGCCCGATGGCCGAGGCCAGCACCTCGGCCGGGCGGCAGCTTGGGCTGGGATTGACCACCAGGAAGAGCCGCCGCCCCGGAGCTGCCGCGCCGCCATGAACGAAATAGCGCACGTCGTCGCGGGTTTCGGCCGGGCGCAGATCGAGGCCACGGCGGGCGGCGTAATAGATCAGCGGCGCCGCCGCGTTGCGGTCGCTGGCGACCATGTCGCCGGAGGAGAGGTGCCGGGACAGGTCCTCGACCACCTCCCTGGCGGCGGGGAAGATGCCGGTTTCGGTCGAGGCCTTCACCGAGCCGCGCGACAGCACGTCGGCCCCCAGCACCAAAGCCAGCGCCACCGACAAACCCGCGGCCAGGCGCGGCCCCGGCTGCCGCAGCGCCACCGCCAATCCGGCCGCCGAGAAACATAGGAACAGCGGCAGCAGGAACAGCCAGACGCGGAAATACCCCAGATCGGCCACCGCCAGCATGTACAGCACCACCACCGCCAGAGCCGCGCCCAGCAGCAGCACGCCCTGCCGCCGCCCCGGCCCCAGCGGAAACACCAGGGCGCAAAGGCTCAGCCCCCAGGCCAGGACGGGCGGATAATCCCGCGTCCAGATGGACCACACCGAGGCCGAGAAGCCGGGCAACTGGAGCACCAGCTCGCCCACCCGCGCATCCGGCTTCATGCCCTCGTTGGCGGTGAGCGCGCTTGGGCCGTTGACGGCGACGATCGGGGCGTAAAGCAGCGCCACCACCACCGCCAGCGCCAGGCCGGCACCAATCACCTCGCGCAGCCGGGCGGCGCGGTCGCTTGCCGCCGTGGTGGCCAGGCCAGCGAACCAAAGGAAGGCGATGGCGGCGGGAATGGCCATCACCGGGATGGTGTAGGCCCCCAGCGCGCCTGCCGCCACCGCCACGGTCCAACCGGCGGGCGACCGGCGTTCCACCGCCACATGCCCGGCCGAGAGCATCACCAGGAAATAGAAGCAGATGGCGGTGTAGCCCCGGGCGTTGGTGGAGAACTCCACCAGCGGCGACGCCGTCGCCACCAGTGCCGCCGCAAGCAACCCGGCGCCGCTGCCGAACAGCCGCCGCGTTAGGAAGAAGCCGGCGGGCGCCAGCAGGGCGCCATAGAGATAGGCCGGCAAGCGGATCACCTGCGGCTCGTCGCCCAGCAGGGTGGTGGCCAGCTTGATCAGCAGGGTGTTGAGTACGTGGTTGTTGGGGACGTTGTAGCGCAGCGGGATCAGATAGGCCGGCATGCGCACGAACGAGGTGAAGGTCCAGGCCTCGTCGTAGCGCATGGGCTGGGCCAGGAACCAGCCGGCCACGCCCATGCCGAAGCCGGTGATGCCCACCAGCACCAGCGCCGCCAGCGGCTCGTTGCGCCAAAACGCCACCAGCCCCAAGGGGGAGGGGGGCGCGGGGCGCAGATGGCCGAAATAGGCCGCCAGCGCGCCCGCCACCCAGCGGCGCCCCGCCACCAGCGCCAGCAGCAGCGGCACCGCAACCGCCGAGGCCAGCCGCAAGCGCAGGATGATGGATTCGAACTGGCCGAGGCTGACGGCATCGGCGCCGCCGCCGTTGGAAAAGCGCGCCGCCACCCCCACCAGCCAGCCATAGGACACCAGCGAGCCGGCCAGAGCGAGCAGCGCGAAGGCCAGTGCGACGGCGGGCAGCAGCCACGAGACCAGAACGGCGGCGCGGTTCATGGCCGGACCTCCGAGGGCAGGCGATAGACGGCGATG
>DATJKV010000435.1:0-4846 GCA_035491155.1 Magnetospirillum sp.
CGCTCACTTAAGCACCCGTGCCAGCCGGTCCCTCCCCTCGCCGTCGGGCGGCAGGCCGAAGCGCAGCAAATCGGGACGGCCATCGAAGGCGCGCACCAGGATGCCGGCGCGCCCCAGCCGGTCGTAAAACGCCGCGGCGTCGGGATGACGTGCCAGGCGGAACAAGGTGGTGCCGCCGAGTATGGCGAACCCGGCCCGCTCCAGCACCGCATCCAGGCTGGCAGCTTCCTCGGAAAGCCGCGCCGTGGTCGCCTCCGCCCAGGAATCGTCTCCCAGTGCCGCATGCCCCACGGCGAGGGCTGGACCGGAGACCGGCCACGGGCCCCACTGCCCAGCCACGGCGGCAAGCACGCCTGGTTCGGCCACAAGGAAGCCCAGGCGCAGGCCGGCAAGGCCATAGAACTTGCCGAACGAGCGCAGCATGGCCAGACCAGGGCACAGATCGGGCACGACCGACAGCGCCGGGGTCATGTCGCCGAACGCCTCGTCAACCAGCAGCAGGCCGCCCTTCTCCGCCTGAGCACGGGCGAAGGTCAGCAGGGTTGCAGGCGGAACCACTCGGCCGTCAGGGTTGTTGGGATTGACCACCACCACCACGTCGGCCTCGGCCCGCTCCAGGGCGGCGACCTCCTCCACCGTGTGGCCGGCGGCGGCCCAGGCGCGGGCATGCTCGCCATAGGTGGGCGCCACCACCGCCACCCGGCCCGGCGCGCGGGTGCGCGGCAGCGCCTGGATCAGCGCGCTGGTGCCCGGTCCGGCCAGCACATGGGCGGCCGAGGGGGCGCGGAAACGCCGCGCGGCGGCCTGTCGCAAGGCCAGGTCCTCGCCCGCGCCAGGCAGCCGGGTCCACGCCTCGGGCGCCAGGGCGGGAATCGGATAGGGCCAGGGATTGATGCCCGTAGACAAATCCAGCCAACCTTCGGCCGGCTTGCCCCAGCGCGCCTCGGCTGCAGCCAGGTCGCCGCCGTGTATGGGAAGGTTGGACATGGGGGGCGTTAATGCCATCCGGCCAGAACTCCCTCGACGCTGTCGATCTTGAACGGACGGCGGTGAAGCGGACGGGCACCATCCAGCAGCACCGGCAACAACACCTCGACCAAACGGTCGGAATCCACGTCCTTCTGCACCAGCTGCCGGTCCTTCCACTGCGGATGGGCTGGCACCTCGGACGCGTCCAGCACCGGCTCGAAGCAGCAATCGGCCGGTGCCAGCATTGCCGCCCACTCATCGCGGTTGCGGGTGAGGAACAGCGCCTCAAGCTCGGCGATCAACTCGTTCTGGGGGGTGGGCTCGTTGTGGCGGAGAATCCATTCGGGGCGGCCGACGGTTTCGCAGAACTTGAGCCAGAACTTTTCCTCCAGCGCCGCCAGGGCGACGAAGCGGGCGTCCTTGGTGCGGTAGACGCGGTAGCAGGCGGCACCGCCGTTGATGATGCCGCCCTCACGGCGCTCTCCGCCCCAGCGGTGGGCGGCGGTGAGGATGCCAGGCATCCAGGCCAGCGCGGCTTCCGACAGGCTGACGTCCAGGTGGGCCCCCTTGCCCGAAACGCCCCGGCGCACCAGGGCGCCCAGGATGGCGATCGCCGACAGCATGGCGCCGGCATGGTCGGCCAGCGGCGGGAATGTCATCACCGGCCGGTCGGCCGTGCCGTTGGCGGACAGGCCGCCCGACAGCGCCACATAGGTGAGGTCGTGCCCGGCGGCGAGGCGAAGCGGGCCGGTCTGGCCGTAGCCCGACAGCGAGCAATGGATCAGGCGCGGGTTGAGCCGCTCCAGCTCGGCGCGCGAAAACCCCAGGCGATCCAGCACACCGGGGCGATAGGATTCCAACAGCACGTCGGCGCGGCTGATCAGCTTGGCGAAGCCCGCCTTGCCGGCCTCGGTCTTGAGATCCAGGGTGACCACCGTCTTGTTGCGGTTGGCCAGCTTGTACCAGGCCGTGGTGCCGTCGGCGTCCAGCGGCCCCATGGTGCGCATGGGATCACCGGCCGGCGGCTCGACCTTCACCACGTCGGCGCCCATGTCGGACAGCCATTGGGTGGCATAGGGACCAGGAATGTATTGGCTGAGGTCGAGGACGCGGGTGCCGGCAAGGCATTCGGCGAGCATGGGCGTGCTCCGGAAAGCGGGAACGGACGCCTAGGGAAGCAGGCGGCGGATGCGAGGTCAATGTCATCGCGCTCTAATTTATTGAATAGAGCCGGATGCTCACGCCACCTGCTTCAAAAACCCCTTCAAGGCGTCAAGCCGCAACGGCTTGTGCAACAGGTGCAGGCCCTCGTCGACGATGCGGCGGATGGTGGCCGGGTCGGTGTCGCCGGTCAGCACCACCGCCGGCATGTCACAGCCGCAATTTTCGCGGACCGCCCGGATCACATCGATGCCGGTGGTGCCGCCGGCCAGGCGGAAGTCGGCGATTACCAACTCGGGACGATGGGCGCGACTGCTCTTCAGTGCCTCTTCTACCGTCTCGGCGCCTTCCACCTGATGGCCCATCTCCGCCAACACCAGCTCCAGCGCGTTACGCACCAGCACTTCGTCATCCACCACGAGGATTCGGCGTGCTGGATTGAGGCCACCCTCGGGAGGCTCGACAGGCACGGTGCAGAAATTGGCGGTGGGCAGGGTGATGGTGAAGGCCGACCCCCTGCCGGGGATTGAGCGTACATTCAAACGGTAGCCCAGCAGGTCGGCAATGCGGCGCAC
Organism: Magnetospirillum sp.; assembly: GCA_035491155.1. Classification (GTDB taxonomy): domain Bacteria; phylum Pseudomonadota; class Alphaproteobacteria; order Rhodospirillales; family Magnetospirillaceae; genus Magnetospirillum. Next base: position 2,706 of record DATJKV010000435.1, read on the forward strand.
AATGGACAGGCCAAGCCCGGTGCCCTTGTCACGCCGGCGCTCGGGATTGCCCAACTGGCGGAACTCCTCGAAGATGTCGCCCAGCTTGTCGGCCGGGATGCCGATGCCGGTGTCGAGCACCTCGATGCGGACATGATCGCCACCCACCCGGCGGCAACCCACCAGCACGCGGCCCCGTTCGGTGTAGCGAACCGCGTTGGCCACCAGGTTGGACAGCACCCGGTCCATCAGCGCCGGGTCGGTGTGCACCACCGCCGAGCACGGCATCACGTCGAGGTGCAGCCCCTTGGCCTCGGCCTGGATACGCCACGCCGCGGCCACCCGCTCGAGCAGGCGGTTGACCGGCACATCCGCCGACTTGGGAGTAATGACGCCGGCATCCAGGCGGGCCACGTCCAGCATGTCGTTCAGCAGACCGGTCAGGCTCTCGACGCACTGCCCAACCGCCTCCATCACCTGCTCCTCGCCGCCCTTCAGCCGGGCCTTCAGCACCCCCAGGTACAGCGACAGCGCCTGCAAGGGCTGGCGCAGGTCATGGCTGGCGGCGGCCAGGAACCGGGTCTTGGCATCGTTGGCCCGCTCGGCCTCCTCCACCGCACGGGCCATGCCGGCCTCGGCACGGCGTTGCTCGGTAACGTCACGCACGGCACCGATGGTGCGCACGACGTTGCCCTTGCCGTCGCGGTCGGCGCGCAGGGACACCAGCACCTCGCGCACCTCGCCGGCCTTAGTGATGTATTGGGCGCCGATCCCGTCCACGCTGCCCTGCTCGAGGAAGTATGGCCGAATCTGGTCGCGCATGCGCGACGCCGAGGCCGAGGTATGGAACTCCCACGGAGCGCGCGCCATCACCTCCTCGCGGCGATAGCCCAGGGTGCGCAGCCAGGCATCGTTGACGGCAATGATGCGGCCGTCCTGGTCGAGCACGAACAGCATGACGGGGGCCGCCTCGAAGAACGTGACGAAGCGCTCCTGACTCTTTTCCAACTCGCCGCTCAGCACGTCGAGGGCCTGATAAAGGGCATCCAACTCGGTAATGCCGAACTCCGTGCTGGCCGGCCGCTGGTCCTGGATCACCGGCACCACGATGGAGGACAAGGCCTGCACCGGCCGAAGGATGCGCTGGGCGATGACCCGCGCAAGCAGCAACGACGCCACTAGGGTGACGATGCCGATGCCCAGGGTTACGCCCAACGAGCCGCGCAAATTGGCCTCGACCCCCGAACTGCGGACTCCGACGCGCACGGTCCACCCAGCCAATCTGGAGCCCGCCTTGGCCGATACGGCATTCTCCCCAACGGCAGCGGGCGCCCCGGCGATGACACGGCCGCGCGCATCCTCGACCCAGGCAAAGCGTCTGTCGCTGGAGCTACTCGGCATGAGCTCATTCAGGTGAATGGTGCGGAGCGCGGCGGCAAGCACATAGGTTCCCATGCCCAGCCCGTCATGGACGGGAACCGCCACAAGCACCGCGTCGGCGTCCTGCGTTGCCAGATGAAACAGGTTGGAGACACTGATCTCGGCACCGCCAAGCACCCGCCCGACCGCCTCGTTCGCCTCGCCGGCAGGCAGGCCGGGATCGGCTAACATACCGCCGGCAATGCGGCTGGTATCCATCAACAGCCGGCCCTGGCCATCGAACAGCAGCAAGGCCTCCCATTCGGGATGGATCGAGGACAACCGGCGGGCCACCGGGACAAAGCTGTCGACATCATGGGCCAGCAGGGCGCGTGACAGGGCGACGGTCTTCAGCGCCGCCACCGACTCCCGCAGTTCCTGATCCACCGCCGCGGCCAGGTCACGGGCGGCGTCGGCCACACCCCTCTCGATGACGCGCCGTTCCTGCAGCGAGCTCCAATAGGTCAGTCCGCCGGCCCACAGCATCATGGGCAGCAGCGCCACCAGCGCCAGCACGACAAGATGCCGGCGCAAGCCACCGCGGCGGAGGGAAAATGCAGGCAGGCGGATACGCATACGCGCTCAGATCCCTGGACGCCGAACAGCCCCGGCCGCCGGCTGGGGCTGTAAGGAGCGAGGCTTACGCCGTCGGTGTCGGCTGGCGAGCGAAGCTTCGGTTAGCGGCAATGGCGGCCTGGGTGCGGTTGTTCACGCCCAGCTTCTTCATGATGGACTTAACGTGA
>DATJKV010000436.1:0-11374 GCA_035491155.1 Magnetospirillum sp.
ATCGCCAAGCGCAAGGGGTTCGTCTGCATCACCGGCGAGGTGGGGGTGGGCAAGACCACCATCCTGCGCTCGTACCTGGACAGCGTGGACGAACCCGGCCTCACCTTCGTCTACATCTACAATCCGGCGGTGTCGTTCCAAACCCTGCTGCGCCACATCTTCAAGGAGATCGGGCTCGACTATCCCGGCGACGACATCGCCGGCATGGTTGATGCGTTGCGCGAGTGGCTGGTCGCCCACCATGACAAGCGCAAGACCCTGGTCTTGCTGGTGGACGAGGCGCAGAACATGCCCATCGGCACGCTGGAGAGCCTGCGCATGCTCTCCAACCTGGAGACCGCCACCGAGAAGCTGGTGCAGATCGTGCTGGTGGGTCAGCCCGAATTGGAGACGCTGCTGGCCGAGCGCCAGCTGCGCCAGCTGGAATCGCGCATCGCCGTGCGCACCCGGCTGGGGCCGCTCAACAAGGCCGATTCCACGGCCTACATCCGCCACCGCCTGAAATGCGTGGCGTTGGATGACAAGGCCGCCTTTACCGACGCCGCCATCACCGAGATCGTGCGCTCGTGTGGCGGCATCCCGCGCCGCATCAACGTGGTGGCGGACAATTCCCTGCTCACCGCCTTCGGACACAAGGTGAAACCGGTGCCGCCGCGCATCGTCCGCGAGGTGGTGCGCGACCTCAACGTGAAGGACGCGGTGGGCAAGCCCAAGCGGCGGCGCTGGCTCTCGGTCGGGGTGCCGTGGCGGGGCATCGGCATGGGGCTGGGGGCGGTGGCTGCCGGCGCCCTGGTGCTGACCGGCGCCATGGCCCTGCGCGACGGCCTGCACCTGCATCTGCACGAGCCGGCCTCGGCGCCGGCGGTGGCCTCGGCACCACTGCCGCCGGTCCCACCCAAACCCGAGGCCAAGCTCGAAGCGCCGGTCCCGGCGACGGTGGCGATGCCGGTGCCGGTGGTGCCTAAACCGGATCCCCTGTCCCAACTGGCTGCCGCCCTGCCGCCGCTGCCGCCTCCCATCGCGGTGGAGCTGCCGCCGGGGATGACCGACGGCGTGGCGCCGTTGCCCGGCACCACCCCCGCCAAGTCCGAGGACAAGAAGCGCACCCTGCGCATCGTCGCCCCCGGTGACACCCTGGCGGGATTGACCTTCCAGGTCTATGGCCGGGTCGACCGGCCGCTGCTGGACGTGGTGAAGACCCATAATCCCGACATCGTCAACATCGACCGCATTCAGGTCGGCCAGGTGATCGAGTTCCCCCAGGCCGATGTCCAAGGGGGCTATCAATGAGCCGTATCCACGATGCCCTGGAGAACGCCCGCGCCCTGATCCCCGCCGATGGCCGGGCCATTGCCGAGCCGCCCCGTCTGCCCGGCGGGGTGGCTGCTTCGGACCTGCCGCTGCTGCGCCTGTGGCAGGCGGTGGAGGTGCGGCTGGCCGGCAAGGCGTCCCGGGTCATCCAGATCGTGCCCTGCGGCGAGGACGAGCACGATCCGGCGGTGGCGGTTCGGCTGGCCCGACTGGCCGGGCGCTCCTTGGGCGGCGGTGTGCTGCTGCTCAACCAAGTGGAAAGCGAGACCCGCATGGACGATGGCGGCGAGGTGGCGCTGGGGCCGCTGCCCGGCCGGGCCGGCGACCCCCGCGCCCTTAATTCCCGGCTGCTGGGCGCCTATTGGCAGGCTTTGGCGGATAAGGCCGAGCTGATCATCCTCGACACCCCGCCGGTATTGTCCTCGCCTCTGTCACAGGCGCTGGCTCCCACCGTGGATGGTGTCATTTTGGTTGTCGAGGCCGACCGCACCTGCACCGCCCACGCCCTGGAAGCCAAGCAGGCTTTGCAGGGCGGCGGTGCCAATATCCTTGGCGTGGTCCTCAACAAGCGGCGGAATTACGTGCCGAAGGCCCTGGATAGGAGGTTGTGAGGGGATGCCCCTCACGCCTCCACTTCCACCCGGCCTTCCACTTCGGCCACCTCGGTGAGCCCCAGATCGGCACACCATTGCGCCAATATCAGCAGCGCCCACAGGCGTTCGGCGTGGATAGGCCGGGACCGGTGGGCCTCCAGCAGGCGGGCAAGCGAGCGGGCGTCCAGCAGCGGCCAGGCTTGGGCGGCATCAAGCAGCTTGCCGGCCAGGGGGCCGGCAAGCCATTGCGACCACGGCAGGGTCTCGCCGGCCGAGGGAATTCCCCGAGCCAGCTCGGAGAACATGCCTCGCATCGCTGCCTGGGGGCGGAGGCGGCCGGGGATGGCCAGCGCGTATGTGGCCAGGGAATCATCGAGATAGGGCAGGCGCGTTTCCAGTCCGTGGGCCTGGGCGGCGCCGTCCAGGCCGGGGGCGGAGCACTCGGCGATCATGAGATGGAGGTCGTCCTGGCCTCGTAGGGCCAGCCTGTCGCCTTCGGCCCATGGGGGCGCCGGCAGTTGGGGCGGTGCCACCTGGGGCAGCGCCACCGCCAGCATGGCGCGCAGGCCCAGCGCCGAAATTTGCGGGCGCGGGGGCTTGCGGCCCAGCAGGTAGCGCAGGCGTTCGCTCCACGGGCGGGTGCGCAATGGCGCGTAGGCGCCATGGGTCAGCAGCAGTTCGGCGGCCCCCGTATCGGCAAGCAGGGCGGTGACTCGATTTTCCGCCAATGCGGCGGCGGCGAACCAGCCGGCGGCGGTGTCGGGGCTGGACACGGGCTCGGCCATGCGTGCCACCATGGTGGGCAAGACGCGGGCCACGTCGTCTGCGCCCACCGCGACCGGGCGCGGTTCCATGCCGCGGCCGCGCGCCCAGGCTGGCACGTCCTCGCCCAGTATCACCGCGGGCAGCGGGGAACCCGTCAGGCGGGCGGCGATGGCAGCGATGGCGGCCGAGGCGGGCGACGGCATCAGCCAAACCCCAGCGCGGGCTGGCAGCCGGTCGGCTACCGAGCACTCCAGCAGGGTGCGCAGGCTTCCGGCGTGGCGATCGAGCGGCAGGGAGCGCACTGCCTGAGCGCGCCGGGGTTCCGGCGTGGAGCCGTGCCAGCGTTGGCGGCGCGGCGGTGCATGGCGGTCGGCCACCAGCAACTCGCCGGCACCCAGCTTGGCGACGCCGGACACCAGGGTGGCGGGGGCGGGCACGGCGCCGAAACTCAGGTAATGGGAAAGGGCGGTGGGGTTCAGCCGGCGCGGCAGCTCCATCTGCTCCAGCAGCGGGCGGATCCCTGAGGCAAAGGCCAGGCGGCCGCGGTGTTCGGCCACGAACAGGGGCTTGTGCCCCAGCCGGTCGCGCGCCAGTACCAGGCGGTCGCGGCGGTCGTCCCACAATGCCAGGGCGAATGCCCCCTGCAGGTGGGCGGGGAAGTCCAGTTCCCATTGCTCATAGGCATGCAGTGCCACCTCGGCATCGCACCGGGTGCGGAAGCGGTGGCCCATCAGAGCAAGCGTGTGGCGCAGGGCGCGGTGGTTCAGGATCTCGCCGTCCAGCGCCAGCCAGATGTCGTGGGTCTCGTTGGCCAGGGGGTGCGAAGCTCCCAGGGCGGCCAGGGTGGCGCGGCCTTCGGGCGAGCGATACGAGCCCTCTTCGACGCCTGGATGGCCGGCACGGGCCAGGGCTGCGGCCATGCGTTCGGCCGGCTCGGCCTCGGTGCCGGAATGGTCGAGACAGAGGATACCGGCGATGGCGCTCATCCAAACTGGCTCCTAGACGATGGCCCGATAGACCTGCTCGTAGGCGTCGGCGATGCGGTCCCAGCCGAAGCGGCCCGCCGCTGATTCCGAGGCCCTCAAACGCATACGGCCGACCACCTCGGGGTCGGCCGACAACCAGGACAGCACCCGGCGCAGATCGCCCACGTCCCCGGCGGTAAAGGTGAAGCCGTCCCCGGCCATGACGTCCAGGTGCTCGGGCACGTCGCTGGCCAGCACGGCGCGGCCGTGGGTCAGCGAGGCCAGCAACGTCTCGGGCGCCTCGTCGGCCTGGGACGGCAGAAGGTACAGATAGGCATGGCCCATCAACGCGTCCAGAAGCGCCGCCTCGACCTTGCCGGCGAACACCACCCGCTCGGGATCGGCGGTGGAGCGGAGCTGACGGGCGTATTCGTCATCGCCCTCGCCCACCTGGGCGATGACCAGCTTGCGGTGGGGCGGTAAGGCATTAGCGGCGGCGACGGCCACGTGGGCGCCCGTCTCGGCTTCCAGCCGGTCGGCGAACAGAACATAGGAATCGGGCTCAAGCCCCAGCGGCTCCAGCAGCGACGAATCCGCTGGGCGACCCGGCGGATCGACGCCGTTGGGAATATAGACCGCGTCGCGGCCGAAGCTGTCGCGGAACAGCCGTTCCAGCCGGCGCGACGACACGATCACCGCATCGGCCAAGCGCGCGGCGGTGGCCACCGGGCCGGGGGCCAGGCTATCGGCCCGCTCCAGTCCATGGATGCTGGTCACCGTGCGGGCGCCGCCCAGATGGGCGGCCATGCTGTACAGGCCGGGGGGATGGGCGGCGAAGAAGTTGACCACGTCGTAGCCGCGCACGGCCGCCAGCAGCGAGGATAGCAAAGCATGGGGCGAGGCGCGGCCCAGGCCCAACGGCAGATGCGGCACCCGGATCAGGCGGGCCCCCTCGATGGAGGCGCAGGCCAGGAGTTGGCGCCGTTCGCAGAAGACGTCGATGCGGTACCCGCGCTCCGCCAGTCGAGGACAGATCTCGCTTAAGGCCTTGTCGACGCCGTCACGCCCGGGGCCGTGCCCTGCCAGCGTGCCGATGATCGCGATCCTCATGCTGGGAACGTCCTCTTTGCTCTCCGACGGCCCGTTGCGCAAAGGTGGGGCGCCGACACGCGGATTGTCAGTGCCTCGGGCGGCCGCCTCAATCCGGGCATTCGAGGTACGGAAACCTCTTCGGAGACAAAGAACCTAGAGCCGGATGCTCACAGGTCGAACCGCCTCGCGATTCGGCCTGTGAGCTGAATCCAAATTGGAGGGCGATTCAGACATTAGGCAGCCGTCGAGTTGGCCTTCTCCAAAGGCTGCAACGCGGCGAGGAACTGGCTTGCCACCCGCTCCCACGAAAAGCGGATGGCGTAGTCGCGGCAGGGCTGGGGCGGGATGGACAGGGCGTCCAGCGCCGCCTGACGCAAATCCTGTCTCAGAGCCCCCACGGGGGCATCGCCCACCACGTCCAGCGGGCCGGGCACGGGGAAGGCCGCCACCGGCACGCCCGAGGCCAGCGCCTCCAACATCACCAGGCCGAAGGTGTCGGTCAGCGAAGGGAAGACGAAACAGTCGGCGGCGGCGAAATGGCGCGACAGCTCGGCGTCGCCGTTGGCGATGCGCCAGTGCACCTGGGGGAAACGCTTCATCAGCGGTCCCCGTGCCGGGCCGTCGCCCACCACCATTTTGCTGCCGGGCAGGTCCAACGACAGGAAGGCAGGCAGATTCTTCTCCACCGCCACCCGGCCCACATACATGAACAATGGCCTGGGCAGGTCGAGGAAGTCCTTGGACTGGGGATGGAAGGTGGCGGTGTCGACCCCGTGCGACCATTCCCGCGCGTTGGTGAAGCCCCATTCGCCCAGTTCGGTATGCACCGAAGGCGACGGGCACAAAACAGCCGCCGAGGGCGCGTGGAAGCGCCGGATCACCGCATAGGGCCAGGACAGCGGCACACCGGTGCGGGCGCGGACGTAATGGGGGAACTTGGTGTGGTAGGCGGTGGTGAAGGGGTGGCCGCGCTTGACGCACCACCGCCGCGCGGCCCAGCCCAGCGGCCCCTCGGTGGCGATGTGCACCGCGTCGGGGGCGAACTCGTCCAGCGCCAGCGCCAGCCGTCGGCCCGGCCATAGGGACAGCGGGATTTCGGGATAGCTGGGGCATGGAACGGTAATGAAACCGCCGGGCTCGATCACTTCGACCCGGTGGCCCATCTGGCGCACCGTCCGCGCCAGGGTGTCCAGCACGCGCACCACCCCATTGCGCTGGGGATGCCAGGCGTCGGTGACGATTGCAATGCGCATGACGGGCTCCTCTCACGGGTGCCCGTAGGCCTAGGGCCGGGAAAGCGGCGCGGCAAGTGAAAGGTCGGTGAAATCGGCCGACGCTAAAGGTTCGCCAATTCCACCTGCGGAATGCCGCCCAATCCGGGGAACAGCCGACCGGCGATGCGGGCGAAGCGGTCGGGGGCGTCGGTGGCCACCAGGGACAGCCCGCCCGCCCCCGCCGAGGCCGCCATGCGGCGCCCGGCCAGCTCCTCTTCGGCCTGTGCGGCCACGGCCTCGGCGCAGTCCACCAGCACCGGCGCAGGGCCCAGGACCTTGTGCAGCGCGTTGGCCAGCAGGGGGAAGTGGGTGCAGCCTAGAACCAGGCAGTCGGCAGCTTGCGGGCCAAGGAAGTGCTCGCCCAAGTAGTGGCGCACCATGTCCTCGGCGATGGGCCCCTCGGTCAGGCCCTCTTCCGCCAGGGCGACGAACATGGGGCAGGGCACCTGGATGACCTGGGCGTCGGGCCGGTGGGCCACAATGGCGTGGGCGAAGGCGCCCGAGCGGCAAGTGCCCTCGGTGGCGGCGACGACGATGCGCCCCGAGACCGACGAACGCGCCGCCGCCTGGGCTCCGGCCTCGACCACGCCCAGCACCGGCAGGCCGGGATGGGTCGCCTGCAAGGCCTCCAGCGCGTGGGCCGAAGCGGTGTTGCACGCCACCACCAGCATCTTGATGCCACGCCCGGCCAGGAACTCGCCGGCCTTCAGAGCATAGCGAATCACCGTGGCCGGCGACTTGGTGCCATAGGGCAGGCGGGCAATGTCGCCCAGGTAAAGCAGTGCCTCCGACGGCAGTCGACGACGCAGCGCCGCCGCCACAGTCAGGCCGCCGATGCCGGAGTCAAAAACACCGATGGGAAGTGTCTCTGCGGGGTTTTCTACGGTATTCACCGGAGATGGAATTCCATTTTCCACAGGTTTTCAAAGCCACTTGATACTTGCGTAATAGGATTTGCCGCTGTTTCTAGAACTATTAGCTGGCGGTGTACACCTGCTTGGCCCGTACGCGCAAATGTCCTATAAAGTCGCAGGGATAGAGGCAACCCCCCTTTTGGAATGGGGTGCCGCACAGAATGTTGGGGGTCATGTGAAGCTCGCAGCCATCTCGCCTGGGGATACGTGCGTCGGCGGCGCCCTGCTGCCGGGGGGCGGGTGAGTCATGTCGTGGTCGCTGGCACGCAAGGTGTCGACGGCGTTGTTCGCCATCCTGTTGTCCACCATGCTGATGACGGGATTGTTCGGCTATTACAAGTTCGAGGACGTGCTGTCGTCGCTGGTGCGGTCGCGTTACAGCTTCGTGGTCTTCTCCATCCAGCGCAAGGTCGAGGACAGCCTGAACCTGGGCCTGGCGTTGCGCCAGCTGCGGCAGGTGCAGGAGGTCATCGAGCTGGAAAAGGCGCGCGATGACCAGATCCTCGGCATCCAGATCTATGATGCCTACCGCGAAGTGCTGTTCGACACCGAGCGCGGCTCCGTCGGCGCGCGCGTGCCCCAATCGTGGCTGGAGCCCCTGAGCGGCCCGGCCACCCAACCCTTCAGCCTGGTGGATGAGGATGCCGCCCTGGTCGGCTTGCCGCTGGTGAACACGGTAGGCAAGGTCGAGGGCGCGGTCGTTCTGCGCTATCCCAGCGCCTATCTCGAGCATGAGATGGGCCAGTTGCTCAACCGCTTGGCCATGGAATTCGTCCTTGCCCTGGTGGGCTTCGGCATCATCGGCGTGGTGGCCGCATCCCTGCTGCTGCGCACGGTGGGTCACCGCCTGCGCGCCATGGAAGAGACGCTGACCAAGACCGTCGCCCAGGGGGGTGAAGCTGTGCCCGGTCCCAATGCCGACGAGTTCGAGCAGTCCTTCGCCGAGTTCTGCGGCAAGGCCCGCGAAGCGGTGGAGCAGATCGGTGAAGCCGACCTTGAGGTCGAGCGCCTGGACCGGCTGGCGTGAGGGTGACATGAAACTGGATTCTTCCCGCTCGCTGCTGATTCGCCTGCTCGCCCTAGCCATGCTTGTGCTGGTAAGCCCCCTTGCGCTGGTGTCGTTCCATGCCATGCGGGAGTTCGAGCAGGGCATGGTGCCTGAGATGGACAAGAAGGCCGCGACCATCGGCCGCGAGGTGGTGGCCCAGGTGGCCCGGGCCGTCGGCTACGGCATCCCGGTGGACCAATTGGTCGGAGTGGACGAGTTCTTCTCGCCGGTGCTGGCTGCCAACCCGGAGATCCGCTACCTGGCCGTCACTGATCCGGTGGGCAAGGTGCTGTATCTGCAAGGCGCCCGTGCCGACGAGTTGGAGCCCCATTACCGTGCCGCCGACCTGGAGGGAGCTCCCGCCGACGGGCGCAAGGCCAGCATTGGCCCGTATGTGGACCTTGCCCTGCCGCTCGCTCCCCGGGGCGTGACGGTCGGCCATGTCCACGTGGGCTTCGACGAGGACTACGTGGGCTCGCGCCTGGTGGATATCCTCTACGACCTGCTGGTGGTGGTGGCGGTGTCGCTCCTCATCGCCTTCGAAATTCTGCTGTTTGTGGTGTTTTTCAACATCAGCGGTCCGCTGAAGCTGGTGGGCGACGTGGTCAACCGGGCCCGCCGGGGCGATTTTACCAGCCTGCCGGTAACCCGCTCGGGTGACGAGGTGGGGCGTTTCGTGCGTGCCATCCAGGCGGTGCTGCGCCAGTTGGACGACCAGTACCGTCGCCTGATGGCCTATCTGGAAGAGGTCCAGGCCGCCCATTTCGACAAACAGGTGGTCGAGAAGGTGGGTGACGTGGCGGCGCGCATCCACTTCCTCTATCGCTTCTCCCCCAGCGGCCGGCCTGGAATTCTTATCGAGCGGCGCGCCACCGATATCCGTCTGGCGCTGTTCCTGTTCGTCTTCTCCGAGGAACTGTCCCGCTCTTTCATGCCGCTGTTCGCGGGCAGGCTTGGCTCGTCGCTGGCAGCGCTGCCGGTGGAAATGGCCATGGCGCTGCCCATTGCCGTGTTCATGGCCGGCATCGCCATCGCCAGCCCGTGGGCGGGCGAGTTGGCCGGTCGGGTGGGTGCCCGCCGCGTGTTCCTGATGGGTGCCGTTCCAGCGGCGCTGGGCAGCCTGCTTACCGGCCTGTCCACCAGCGTGTTCGACCTGCTGCTGTGGCGTGCGCTGACCGGTGTGGGCTACGCCATGGTCACCATGGCCTGCCAGAGTTACATCTCGTCGTCGCTCCGCGATAACGAGCGGGCTCAGGGCATGGGCGTCTACGTGGCCGCCGTGCTCACTGCCGGCATCGGCGGCAGCGCCATGGGCGGTGTGCTGGCCGAGCGGGTGGGCTACCGGGTCAGCTTTTTCGTTTCTGCCGCGATGGTGGTGGTGGCTGGCCTGCTGGTGTCGCGCCTGTTGGCCGTTGACGAGTTGGCTGGGCACGCCCCCCAGGCCGCCGGCCGTAGCCGGCCGCTGCGCCTGTTCAAGAATTGGCGTTTCACCCTGCTGATGCTGTTTTCTGCGGTGCCGGCAAAGATGGCGTTGACCGGCTTCCTGTTCCTCCTGGTGCCGGTCACCCTGGCCCGCCAGTCGTGGGAACCGGGTGACATCGCCCGCATCATGGTGCTGTATCCGCTGGTCATGGTGCTGATTTCGCCGCTGGCCTCTCGGCTGGCCGACCGCCTGGGCTGGCGGGCCGGTCAGGTGGCTCTGGGCGGGCTGATCGGCGGGGCCGGCCTGCTGACTCCGCTGCTGGGCGGCGGCGGTGACGTGTGGCCGTTGGCGGTGGCCAACGTGGCGCTGGCGGTGTCCCACGGCATGAGCGCCTCGCCGACGCTCGCCATGCTGCCGGACATTTGTTGGACCGAATGCCGCAGCATGGGCTACACCAACGTGCTGGGCCTGGTGCGCCTCATCGAACGCGTGGGCTCTGTTCTCGGTCCCCTCCTGGTTGCCGCCTTCATTCCCCTGTGGGGACTGACCGGTGCCGCCCTGGGCCTGGGCGCGGTGGTGCTGGCCATGGCGGCGGTGTTCGCCATCGCCTCGGCTGCCTATGGCTCGGGGCCCCACATCGAAACCGAGGAGGAAGAGGTATGAAGCGGCGCCAGATCCTCGCCGGTATGGCTGGGCTGGGGGCCGCCGCCTGTGCCGCTCCCGCCTTGTCTCAGCCTACCCGGCCGGCCAAGCCCTTTCGCATCTACATGGTGCTTTACCGCGGCTGGGAGGAGTGCGCCCAGGGCTTCAAGGACTATTTCACCAACCAGGGCATCGCCGTCGAGCTGATCGTGCGCGACGCCGGGCAGGACAAGAGCAAGCTGCCCGGCTTCGTCGCCGAGGCCAAGGCCATGAAGGTCGACTTGGTATTCACCTGGGGCACCACGGTTACCCAGGAGATGCTGGGCACCTACGATCAGGTGAACCCGGCCAAGCACATCACCGACATCCCGGCGGTGTTCGCCATCGTGTCGCAGCCGGTGGGCGCCAACGTGGTGCCCAACCTGTCCTCCTCGGGGCGCAACATCACCGGCACCAGCTATCTGGTTCCGGTGGAGACCCAGGCGGCGCTGATCCAGTCGTATCGGCGGACCCCGGTGCTGGGCATGGTCTACAACCCGCTGGAAAGCAACTCGCGGGTGACTATCGACGAGTTCACGAACCTTGGCCGCCAGCAGGATTTCAAGCTGGTGGCGGTGCCGGTGGACGTGGTGGACGGCAAGCCGTCGGCGGCCTCGCTCCCGGCCAAGGTGGCCGAGGTGAAGGCGGCCGGTGCCAGTTTCCTGTACATCCCGCCGGATACCTTCATCAACGTCAACCGTGACATCCTGACCGAGGCGGCGCTCGACCAGCACCTGCCCAGCTTTGCCGCCGCCGAGAATCCGGTGTTGGCGTCCAAGGCCATGTTTGGCGGCGTCTACCGCTACTACACCGTGGGCCAGCTCACCGCCTACAAGGCCGAGCAGATCCTGATTGGGAAGAAGCTGCCGTCGGAAATTCCCATCGATGCGCCCAAGCGCCTCTCGATCATCATCAACATGCCGGTCGTCCGCGCCTTGGGCTTCTATCCGCCCATGAGCCTGATGGGACTGGCCGAGATCATCGACCCGGAGGCGCGGCCGTGAGGATCATTGTCTGCACCAAGAGGGATCTGGCCGGCGCGCTGGTACTGAACCAGCTGATGCCGCACCTGGCGGGCGACCAGGTGATGGTGCTGTTGTCGGACAAGACCCGGCCGGCCGAGAAATCGTCGGCCGAACTGGCTGAGATGAAGTTCCTTGAGCGGGATCTGCCGGTGGACACCGTGTTCCCGCTGGTGGACCTGGTCGGCGGCGGCGAGGCCTCGCTCGCCACCTTCGACGGCATCGCCGCCCGTTATGGCGCGGCGGTCAAGACCATCACCGACATCAATGGCGAGGCCGGCGTCCA
>DATJKV010000437.1:0-3135 GCA_035491155.1 Magnetospirillum sp.
TACATGTTCCTGATCAACCTGTTCGTCCTGCCCATCGCCCTGGCCGGGCGGTTGCTGTTCGGCCAGGCGGTCAACCCCGACCTCTTCGTGCTGGCCCTGCCGCTAGCCAACGGCAGCCACTGGCTGGCGGTGTTCGCCTTCATCGGCGGCCTGTCGGCGGCCGCCTCCATGGTGATCGTCGAAACGGTGGCCATCTCGACCATGGTGTGCAACGACCTAGTGATGCCGGTGCTGCTGCGCATCCGACCGCTGGGCCTGGCCGAGCGCGCCGACCTGTCCCAGCTGCTGCTGTCCATCCGCCGGGGCACCATCGTGGTGGTGGTTCTGCTGGGCTACACCTACGTGCGGCTGATCGGCGAGTCCTACGCGCTGGCCACCATCGGCCTGGTCAGCTTCTGCGCCGCCGCCCAGTTCGCCCCGGCGCTCATCGGCGGCGTGCTGTGGAAGGGAGCCAACGCCAAGGGGGCCATGACCGGCCTGTTCGCCGGCTTCCTGGTGTGGCTGTACACCCTGTTGCTGCCCTCCCTCGCCCGCTCGGGCTTCATCCCGCTCGCCTTCGTGGATTCGGGCATTTTCGGGATCGACCTGTTGAAGCCCTATGCCCTGTTCGGCCTGGGCGGCATGGAGCCCGTCACCCATGCCCTGGTGTGGAGCCTGATGGCCAATCTGGGCGCCTATATCACCGTGTCGCTGCTGACCAACCAGAGCGCCATCGAGCGCATACAGGCCGAGCTGTTCGTGGACGCGCTGCGCCCGACCTCGGGCGAGCGCACGCCGCAGACCTTCTGGCGCGGCACCGCCGGTGTGGAGGACCTGCTGACGCTCACCGCCCGCTTCGTCGGCCGCGACCGCGCGTTGCGCATTTTCGAGGAATGGGCCGCCGGCCGCGGCGGCACGCTGAAGGACTTCCGCGAGGCGGATTCCCAGCTGGTGGGCATGGCCGAAACCCTGCTTGCCGGCGCGGTCGGCACCGCCTCGGCCCGCGTCATGGTCTCATCGGTGACCAAGGGCGAGGTGGTGGGGCTGGACGAGGTGATGGACATCCTCGACGAGGCCAGCCAGGTCATTGCCTATTCCCAGAAGCTGGAGGCCGCCACCGCCGAGCTGAAGCAGGCCAACGAGCGCCTGAAAGAACTGGACCGTCTGAAGGACGATTTCATGAGCACGGTGACGCACGAGCTGCGCACACCGCTCACCTCGATCCGCTCGTTCTCGGAAATCCTGTTCGACAATCCCGCCCTGGACGAGAGCCAGCGGCAGAACTTCCTCTCCATCATCATCAAGGAGAGCGAGCGCCTGACCCGCCTGATCAACCAGGTGCTGGACGTGGCCAAGATCGAATCGGGCCGCATGCAATGGCACTGGAGCGAGGCCGACCCCGCCGAAGTGATGGCCGAGGCCGCCGCCGCCACCCATTCCCTGTTCGAGGACAAGGGAATCAAGCTGGAGACAAAACTGGCCGCCATGGCGCCCATCGTCACCGACCGCGACAAGCTGATGCAGGTGGTCATCAACCTTCTGTCCAACGCGGTGAAGTTCGCCCCTGCCGACACCGGCCGGGTAGAGCTGATGCTGGAGGAAGCGACCGGAGGGCTCCAGGTCACCGTCACCGACAACGGCCCCGGCATTCCCGACTGGGCACGCAAGAAGGTCTTCGACAAGTTCCAGCAGGTGGGCGACACCATGACCGCCAAGCCGCAAGGCACCGGCCTGGGCCTCACCATCTCGAAAAGCATCGTCGAACGGTTGGGCGGCGGCATCTGGGTGGGCGGCAAAGAGGGACAAGGGGCCGTGTTCGGATTCTATATCCCTCGGCTAAGCGCGCCTCCACAGGGTTGTGAGGCGGTGGGATATGGGGCATAACCCCTTATTGCGAATGGTCCCGCCACGGAGCCCCGGATGTTCACCGCCCGCGTACTTGCCGCCTCCCTGCTGCTGGCCCTGGGCGTATCTCCGGCCCGGGCGGAGGACCCGCTGACCACACCCGGCTCGCCGCTCTACCAGCCCGACCCCGAAACGCGGGCCCAGGCCAAGGCGGCCGTCGACCAGAACCGCCTGCCGGCCACCGTGCCCGAGGAGGTCGAGGCGCTGCCCCCGGCCCGCCGCCCGCCACCGGAGGCCCGCTCGCTGGTGTCGCGCGACAACGTGATGGTGGCCCAGCGCAGGCTGCGCGCGCGAGGCTACGATCCCGGCCCCATCGACGGCGCCTTCGGCCAGCTGACCCGCCGGGCGCTGCAGGCCTTTCAGATCAGCCAGGGGCTGCCCGCCGACGGCATTCTCACCGCCGCCATGGTCGACCGCCTGGTGACCACCCCCACCGTCGCCACGGCGCTGCCCGCCGTCGAACCGCCTCCGCCGCCGCCCGCCCCGGTGGCCATCAGCTGGAGTCTGGCCCACACCGTGGGGAAGACCGCCCACGCCTTGCCCGGCGATATGCTGGGCAGGGTGGCCGATTTCGTCATGAGTCCCGAAAACGAGGTGGCCGGCATGATCATCGCCACCGAGAACGGCTACGGCACCAACCGCGGCACCGCGCAGGTTCCCTTCGCCAAGGTCGGTCCTAGCATCGCCTGGCCGACGGTGATCCTGCCGCTCAACGCCCCCGAGGCGCTGCCGCTGCGCGACAAGAAGCAGAAGGTGGAGCTGGCCCCCGGCCAATGGCTGCTGACCTCGGCCACCACCGCCCGCAAGGGCGGCGAGACGCTGGGTTCCATCCGGGACGTAATCGCCGACAGCGACGGCAAGCTGCTGGAGCTGAAGATCCAGCGGGACGACGACAGTGTGGTCACCGTGCCGGCGGCCGGGGTGGAGCTGATCCGCTAAGTGTCTTCTTTTTCCTATGACGTCATTGTCATCGGCGCCGGTGCCGCCGGCCTGATGGCAGCCGCAATCGCCGGCCAGCGCGGCCGTCGCGTGCTGGTGCTGGACCACAACGACAAGCCGGGCGCCAAGATCCTGATCTCGGGCGGCGGCCGCTGCAACTTCACCAACCGCAACGTGGCGCCCGACCGCTACCTGTCGGCCAACCCCCATTTCGCCAAGTCGGCCTTGAAGCGTTTCACCCAGAACGACTTCATCGACATGGTGAACCGCTATGGTATCGCCTTCCATGAGCGCGAGTTGGGCCAATTGTTC
>DATJKV010000438.1:0-7183 GCA_035491155.1 Magnetospirillum sp.
GCCGGGCGGGGCGCCTCCGCGCTCCTTAGGCTTACGCGCGCATAAGCGCGCGGGGCCTCAATGGCCCAGTCCCTCGCTCTGCTCGCTCCGGGTGCCCGTGTCCAAGCTGCTCGCCATCGCCGCCGCCCTGTTGTTCACCGCCCCGGCCCATGCCGAGGTGATCGAGCGGCTGCCCACCCGTGACAAGGTGGTGGCGCTGACCTTCGACGCGTGCGAGGGCAAGGGGCATCCGGCTTTCTTCGACCGGGCCATTCTGGATTACCTGGAGGCCCAGCAACTGCCCTTCACCGTGTTCGCCACCGGCCTGTTCGCCAAGCGCAACGAGGCCGAGTTGGCCCGGCTGTCCAGGTCGCCGCTGGTGGAGGTCGAAAACCACTCCTTCGACCACCCGCAGCACATGGAAAGGCTTTCGCCAACCCAGGTGACGGCTGAGGTGGCCGGTGCAGACCAAGCCATCGAGGCGGCCACCGGGCGCAAGCCGGTGTTCTTCCGCTTCCCCGCCGGAAATTACGATGCCGCGGCCCTGGCGGCGGTAGAGGCGTCGGGGCACCGGGTGGTGCATTGGCGCTGGCCCTCGGGCGATCCGGCCAAGGAGCTGGCGCCGGATCATCTTCGCGACTGGGTGCTGGTCAAGACGCGGCCGGGCGACGTGTTGATCTTCCACATCAATGGCCGCGCCCCGGCCACCCACGTGGCCTTGCCGCAGGTGGTGGCGGAGCTGAAGCGGCGCGGCTATTCCTTTGTCCGCCTGGATCAGGTGCTGAAATGATCCGCCCGCTGGCCGCACCCCACGTCCCCGCTTTGGCCGAAATGTTGGCCGGCATGGACCCGTGGCACCGCCTGGGCTTCACCGCCGCCGGCTTGGCCGCCTATCTCGGCCGTGAGGACGCGGCGCTCACCCGCGTGGGCATTGAGCAGGACGGCGCCCCGGCGGCGGTGCTGTGTCTGCGCCGCCCCTGGCTGCGCGGGCCCTATATCGAGCTGTTGGCGGTGCTGCCCGCCGCCCAGGGCCTGGGGCTGGGGCGCCAGCTGGTGGAATGGGCGGCCGCGCAGGGCGGCGGCAATCTATGGGCTTGCGTTTCCTCCTTCAACGCCTCGGCCCGCGCCTTCTACGGCCGTGCCGGCTTCGTCGAGGTGGCCCCGCTGCCCGGCCTGGTGGCCGAGGGGATGGAGGAGATTCTGTTGCGCCGCCGCCTTTAGTTCAGTTCAGGCCGCCGCAGTCTGGTTTTGCGCCAGTCGAACAGCGACCGAGAACACCGAGCCCTTATCGGGCACCGAGCGAACCGACACGGTGTGGCCCAGCAGGCGGGCCATGCGCTCCACTACCGACAGGCCCAGCCCCAGCCCGCGCGAGCGGTCGCGGCCGGGATTGCCGACCTGGTAGAAATCCTCGAACACCTTGGCCTGCTCTTCCTCGGGAATGCCGATGCCGGTGTCCACCACCTGGAACAACAGGTGGTCACCGCGGCGGCGCGCGCCGATCAGGATGCCGCCGCGTTCCGTGTAGCGGACGGCGTTGTGCAGCAGGTTGCGCAGCATGCGTTCCAGCAGGACCGGGTCGGTCATCACCAAAGCGGGGCGGGCAAGGATTCTCATCCGTAAGCCGCGGGCCTCCACTTGGGGCTGGACCTCGCGGCCCAGCCGCTCGATCAGCTCGGCGGCCGAGACCGGGATGGGCTTGGGCGAAATGATGCCCGCCTCCAGGGTGGATACGTCAAGCAGGGCCTTCAGCAATTGCTCTCCGGCCGTCATGGCCTCGTCCAGCTTGCTCACCACCGCTTCGGCGCGCGGGTCGGTGAGGAAGGGTGCCAGCGCGGCGCGGAACAGACGCATGGCCTGGAAGGGCTGGCGCAGGTCATGGCTGGCGGCGGCCAGGAAACGGGACTTGGCCTCGTTGGCGCGCTCGGCTTCCTCGCGCGCTTTAATCAGTTCCTCGCGCAATTGGCGCTCGGCGGTTATGTCTACCGCGGCGCCAACCAGGCCGACGATCGCGCCGCTGTCGTCGCGCGCCGGTTCATACCACACGTCGGACACATAGGAACTGCCTCGGCACGTCAGGTGAAACACATCGCGGCAGCCGACGCCGGTGGCAAACACCTGGCGCTGCAGGGCCATGATACGGCCGACGTCCTCCCCGTCGTACAGGTCCGAAGCGCGCAGGCCGATGGCATTCTCGGTGCCTGGGAAACCATTGAAGAGGAAGGTGTAGCGCAGCTCGCGGTCATAGGCGAACACGGTGACTCGCGAATGCTTCAGCGCTACGCGGAAGCGTTCCTCGCTGAGCCGTAGCGCCTCACGGGCCATGATCTGGCCGGTGATGTCGGCCATGGTGCCGATGCGGCCCACCGGGTCGCCGCGCAGGTCGCGCTCGATCACCTCATGCACCAGCACCCAGACATCGTGGCCATCGGCGCGGTGAAGCCGCAGCTCGCGGGCGCCATCGCCCAGGTTGGGACGGGGATGGCCGGCGGGCAGGCAGTCGCGCCAGTCGCGGCCTTTCAGTGCATGTTTGGATTGCCCGAGGATTTGGGCCAAGCTGTCGTTGGCATAGGTGCAGGCGCCGGTGACGTCGGCGCGGAAGATGCCCACGGGTGCGATACGGGCCAGCTTGCGGAAGCGTTCCTCGCTCTCGCGCAGGGCCTCGGTGACCTCCTTCAGGGTGGTAACCTCCACCACCGAGCCGATACGGCCGGTGATCTGGCCGGTTTCGTCCCATTCGGGCAGGTCGCGCACCAGCACCCATACCACCGAGCCGTTCGGCCGCACCAGGCGGCACTCGCGCAGCTCCATCTCGACGCCGCGGCTCTGGGCGCGCTCGCAGATGTCGGCCACCCACGGGCGGTCGTCGGGGTGGACGCAGGGCAGCCACGAATTGCCCAGCATGTTCTCCTCGCGCCGGCCGGCCAGCGCCAGGAACCACGGATTGGCGTAGGTCAGCCGCATCTGGGCGTCCACCCGGAAGATGCCGGTGGGCGCGGCGCGGGCCATCTGGCGGAAGCGGTTTTCGCTTTCCCGCAGGGTCTTGCGGAAGCTTTCGACCCGCTGGTCCAGCGCCTTGGCCATGGAATCGAAGGTGCGGGCCAGCCGGCCGAACTCGCCGGGGTCGCCGGCCAAACCGCTGGTGACGCCCAACTCACCGGCGCGGATACGGGCGGCGGCGGATTCCAAGGCTTCCATCTTGCGCAGAACCATGCGGTGGATGCCGACCCAGGCAATGGCCAGCGACATCAGCGGCGCCACCGTCAGGCCGAGCGACAGCGAGCCCAGCGACGTGGACTCGTCATCGAACAGCGCAAACCCGACCAATGCCGACAGGGCGACCATGGGGGCGGAAGCGATGGCGGCCAGCGTCAACAGACGCGTGCGCAAGGAAAGCATTGTTACCGGCATGGCGGGGCCATAGGACCGCCGGACAGGGCCGTTCCGCAACCCTGCCTACCGCCCTATGACCTTTGCAGTGGTTGGCGCTATAGCGCCAGGCTGCCCACCGCGCCCAGCCCCATCAGCATCAGCAAGGTGCCCGATACATGGTTGAACAGGCGCATGCGCGCGGGCGTGAAGCGGGCGCGCACCAGGATGGTGAGTTCGGTGAGGGTGGCCCACCACAGGGCCGAGCCGCTGAACACGCCCAGCACCAGCAGCCAGGACTCGGTCAGGCTTGTCGGATGGGCTGCCGCGCCCATGGCGGCGAACACGCCGGCGACGCCCATGATGGTGCCCGGATTGGTAATGGTGATGGTGAAGGTGGAAACGAAATCGCGCCAGGCGCCAGGCCCGCCGTCTTCCGCCGGCTCCAGCGCCACCGTCGCCGCACGCCAGGTGTGCAGGCCGACCGCCACCATGAACAGCCCGCCAAGCAGCTTGAAGATGGTCGTGTGCCCGTCCAGGAACGCCGACACCGCGCCCAGACCCAGGCCGACCACGGCCCCGAACACGGTATCGGCCAGCGCCGCCCCCAATCCCGCCATCCATGCCGCCGGGCGTCCGTCGGCCAGCGCCTTGCGGATGCACATCAGCCCCACCGGCCCGATGGGCGCGGCGATGGCGAAGCCGATGGCGACAGCGCGCAGGTAAAGCGGGGTATCCACGGGGCAGGCCCTTGCGGTGGGAGGCGGGCGCAGCAAAGCAGAAAGCGGGCGAGGCGACAAGGTTTCACCCGCTCGCGCCGCAATGTCGTCGGCGGCAGACCTTACACCGGTAGCGGCGGGAACAGGCGGGACGGTGTGGCGATTTCGCCCTGGGCCTGGACCAGGGCCAGTTCGCGCCGGTGCAAGGCATAGGTCTTGTCCAGCACTCCGTACAGGCTGGACACCGCCAGCGATAACGCCTCGGGGGCGTCCTCGCCGCGCATCAGATGGGCCAGCAGCAGGGCGGCCAGGGTATCGCCGGCGCCGCTGACCGGCGGGTCGAAGGGCAGGCGGGGCGTGCGCACCGCCCAGGCGCCGTCCGCCGTTACCGCCAGGCAGGCGATGCCAGAACCGTCGGCGATGCTGGTGGCCACCACCACGCGGGGCCCGTGCGCCAACAGGGCGCGGGCAGCCTCGACGGCCTCGGCCAGGGTGGCGGCGGGCAAGCCGCTCAGGCGCTCCAGCTCGAACCGGTTGGGGGTGACGATGTCGGCCGCCGGCAGCAATTGTTCGGACAGGAATTCCGGGATGCCGGCGCGCACATAGAGGCCGCCCGTATCGTCGCCCATGACCGGATCGCACAGGAACAGGGCCTGGGGCCGGTGCGCCCGCACCCGCGCCACCGCCTCCAGCACCGCCGGTCCGGTGGCGGCGTCGCCCAGGTAGCCGCTCAGGACGGCATGGCACTCGGCCAGTGCGCCCACGTGCTCCAGGCCGTCCACCACCGCCCGGACATGCTCGGCCTCCAGCACCGTCCCACCCCAATGGCCATAACCGGGATGATTGGAGAACTGCACGGTGTTTACCGCGATGACCTCGAACCCTAAGCGCTGCAAGGGAAACATGGCGGCCGAATTGCCGACGTAGCCATAAGCGACTGAGGATTGGAGCGAAAGAATCTTCATGCCTTTAGGTGATTCTACGAAGGAATGTTGCGCTGCAACCTTGCCCTGACGGTGACAAATTGCTAGGGTCCGGTCAATTCTTTGTCGGAGGTAGCATTTCCATGGCGACTGTCACCCGTCCCCGCCGCAGCGTTCTGTACATGCCGGGCTCCAACGCCCGCGCCCTGGAAAAGGCGCGGACCTTGGCGGCCGACGGCCTGATTCTCGACCTCGAGGATGCGGTGTCCCCGGATGCCAAGGACGTGGCCCGCTCCCAGGTGGTCGAGGCGGTCAAGGCCGGCGGCTACGGCGGGCGCGAGCTGCTGGTGCGCGTCAACGGCCTCAACACCCCCTGGTTCCATGCCGACGTGGCCACTGCCGCCACCTCGGGCGCCCATGCCATCCTGATTCCCAAGGTGGAGAGCGCCGACGCCGTGCGCCAGGTGGAAGCCATCATGGCCGCCTGCGGCGCGCCCGACACCATGGCCATCTGGTGCATGATGGAGACCCCGCGCGGCATCCTGAAGGCCGAGGAAATCGCTGCCTCGACACCGCGCATGGGCGGCTTCGTCATGGGCACCTCGGACCTGGCCAAGGACCTGCACTGCGCCCACACCTCCATGCGCCTGCCCATGATCACCTCGCTCGGCCTGTGCCTGCTGGCGGCGCGCGCCTATGGCCTGGCGGTGCTGGACGGCGTCTATCTTGATCTCAACGACGATGCCGGCTTCGAGGCCTCGTGCGTCCAGGGCCTGGAATTGGGCTTCGACGGCAAGACCCTGATCCACCCCAAGACCATCGACGCTGCCAACCGCGTCTTCGCTCCTTCCGAAAAGGAGATCGAGTGGTCGAAGAAGATCATCGCCGCCCATGCCGCCGCCGCCGCCGAGGGCAAGGGCGTGGTGGTGGTCGACGGCAAGCTGGTGGAGAACCTGCACGTCGAGAACGCCAAGCGCATCGTCCGCCTGGCCGAGCAGATCGCCGCGCTGGAAGCGGACCTGAGCAAGTAACCGGAGCCGACAAAAATGACCAAGACCAATTCCGGCAATTTCTTCGAGGATTTCCGCCTCGGCCAGGAAATCCGCCACGCCACCCCGCGCACCGTGACCGAGGGTGATGTCGCCCTCTATACGGCGCTGTACGGTTCGCGCTTCGCCTTCAACTCCTCGGCCGAATTCGCCCGTGCCATGGGCCTCAAGGCGGCGCCGCTGGACGATCTGGCCGCCTTCCACGTGGTGTTCGGCAAGACGGTGCCCGATGTGTCGCTCAACGCCGTGGCCAATTTGGGCTATGCCGGCGGTCGTTTCGGCATGCCGGTCTATCCCGGTGACACCATCACCACAATGTCTACCGTGATCGGCCTGAAGGAGAATTCCAACAAGAAGACCGGCGTGGTCTACGTCCGCTCGGTGGGCTCCAACCAGCGCGGCGAGATGGTAGTGGATTACGTCCGCTGGGTGATGGTGAAGAAGCGCGACGAAAGCGCCGCCATCGCCGAGGAGAAGGTGCCCGAACTGCCCGGTTCGGTGGCAGCCGCCGATCTGGTGGTGCCCGAGGACCTGAAGGGTGCGGGCTATGATGTCGTGCTCGCCGGCAGCCGCTATCTGTGGGACGACTACGCGGCGGGCGAGAAGATCGACCATGTGGACGGCATGACCATCGAGGAAGCCGAGCACATGATGGCGACCCGCCTGTGGCAGAACACAGCCAAGGTGCACTTCAACCAGCACACCGAGGGCCAGGGCCGCTTCGGCCGCCGCCTGATCTATGGCGGCCACATCATCAGCCTGGCCCGCGCCTTGTCCTTCAACGGCCTGGGCAACGCCTTCAAGATCGCCGCCATCAATGGCGGCCGCCACGTCAATCCGACCTTCGCCGGCGACACCATCTACGCCTGGTCGGAAGTGCTGGAGAAGATCGAGCTGCCCGGCCGCACCGATATCGGTGCCCTGCGCCTGCGCCTGGTGGCCTTGAAGAACCAGTCCGGTGCCGGCTTCCCGTTCAAGAAGGAAGACGGCAAGGAGTACGAGGCCTCGGTGGTGCTCGACTTCGACTACACCGTGCTGATGCCCCGGCGGGGATAGAGCGGCGTGCGCTAAATCTGGCGCACGCTGCGATCGGCCGCCATTGCGGCGGCGGCCAAGCGGCCGGAGGGCCGCGCCCGGCGAGGGC